>CAYTUO010000099.1:0-12273 GCA_964441015.1 uncultured Pleurocapsa sp. | reverse complement strand
GCTGGTTTACCCACTGCTGTTATTATGAGCCACCCAATTGAAAACCGCTATAAAAAAAGCGGATATTGGCATTGCGATGGGACATCGAGGCACTCAGGTAGCCCGTGAAGCCGCAGATATGGTGCTTCAAGACGATGCTTTCTCGACTATTGTGGAGGCAATTAGACAGGGACGGGCAATTTTTGAGAATATTCGCAAATTTGTGATTTATTTACTTTCGGGCAATACGGGGCAAATTACTGCGGTGGCGATCGCAGCTTTAACGGACGAACCGTTACCTTTACTCCCGTTACAAATTCTCTTTCTCAATGCGGTTAACGATGTTTTTCCCGCTTTAGCTTTGGGTGTTGGTAAAGGCAGTTCCAAGCAAATGAGCTATCCTCCTCGCGATCGCAGAGAACCGATGCTGACTCGTCGTCACTGGGGCGCGATCGCTTTTTACGGAATTATCATCGCTTTGACTGTTTTGGCTGTATTTTTCTTTGCCCTCAAACAATGGGGAATCAAGGCAGAAGAAGCCGTTACTCTCTCATTCCTAACGTTAGCTTTTGCTCGCTTGTGGCACGTTTTTAATATGCGCGATTATGACTCTCACTGGTTACGCAACGAAGTGACGAAAAATCTCTACATTTGGCTGGCATTACTGCTTTGTACGGGGTTGCTTCTCTCGGCGGTTTATGTGACCCCTTTAGCGCAAGTCTTGGGTGTTGTACCGCCCAGTCTGAGGGGATGGGGACTCGCGATCAGTGCAAGTTTTGTTCCTCTAATTGTCGGACAATTTTATAAAATTTGGCGCAGTTCGAGAAGGCGGGTTGGATTAAGATGACTGGGAAAAAAGGTTACTGAGTTCATCAGTTGCGATCGAGTTTTATTTTCGGAGAATTATGTCAATGAATTTTCAACCTATTGCTATTAAATTAATTCCCTTAAATAATTTTCGCTTGTTTAAAGAAACTCGTCTTCAAAAAGTTTATTTTTTCAAAATACAATATGTTTTTACAGCAAAATCAGCCCTCAATTGAAATATTTTCAAAAGAAGAAATTGAATCTTCGACCAATGATATTCAAGATTCCTCAGAGCAAAAAGTATTCATTAAAAGTAACAGTCTAGCGATTGAACAAGTAGCAGGGAAAAACTACAAAATTGGATTGATGAGCGGAAGCGCCTTGGGAATGTGTTCTGGTTTGGTAGCCAGTCTAGTTATCCTAGCTTCTCTCAAGATTTTTCCTACTTTTGCTTTAGTGAGTTTTGGCAGTCTCTCCGGCGGTTTAACTGGCTTACTTATTGGTTTAGTTATTAATTTTTCTAATTTGAAAGAGCGTTTAGATTTGTGCGATCACTCAAGATTGTTGGCACTTTTTTACAAAAGAGAAGTCGATTTAAAGCTACAAAATACTTACTTAATTCTTTTGGTTTTATTAATTGTTTGTTTTGTGCTTAGTTTTTCGCTTCATCCTGATGCCAATTGGTTAGAAGATTTTTCTTTACCGCTTTCTTTTGCCATTATTTATTTAATTTTTGGCATTCTATTAGGGACTTATGGACTTGGACTCATTCAATTGCGTAACCATGAAATATTTAATGCTGAGTTATTAGAAAAACTGACTGAATTTGTTGTTATTGTTTCCGTTTTTAGTTGTGGATTAAAAATTGTTCGTCCCCTCCGATTTAAAAGTTGGCAGATTACGACAAGGTTAATTGTTCTTTTGATGCCAATTTCCATTTTTGCACTAGCGATCGCCGGCAAGTTTTTTTTAGCAATGAATTGGGGAGCAGCAATTTTATTGGGAGCCATTCTTGCGCCTACAGACCCAGTATTAGCCTCAGAAGTTCAATTAACCGATCTCAATGATGAAGATGAATTGCGTTTTGCTTTAACTTCAGAAGGAGGGTAAAATGATGCTTTAGCCTTTCCTTTTGTTTATTTTGGGATTTATGCTTTAAAAGATGATAACTGGAATAACTGGTTGAAATCTTGGGTTTCTATAGATGTAATTTGGGCGATCGCTACTGGAATAGTTATGGGCATTGCGGAGAAATTGCCGAAAAAATTTCCTGGATTACTTATACTACTGTCATAGTTTCTGTAATTTTACATGGAATTAGTGCGACTCCATTAATGAATTGGTACGAGCGCCATATTGCCGAAAGCAGAAATACTCATCAACCCGCAACTATAGATGAATTTGAGTAAAAAATTAGAATTTCAAAAGAGAACAAGCAATAAGAAGAGCTAATTTTTATAGCTTTTAAAAGAAATTTTTATTCCGAAAGATATAGCAAGTTTATGACCAAAGGAAGTAGAAAATTATATTCTCAATCGCTTACAAATTTTTATAGGTTGTTGTCGCTATTACCAGCTTGTTTTTCAGCAACTAGATACAAAGCGAATGTTTTTAATTAAATATCAATCGATAGGAACTTTAATATGAAAATTGCTCAAATAGCCCCATTATGGGAAAGAGTACCACCTCCCGCTTATGGTGGGATTGAATTAGTGGTTGCTTTGTTGACTGACGAACTCGTCCGTCGCGGACATGAAGTTACCCTATTTGCATCGGGAGATTCCTTTACTCAGGCAAAACTAGAATTCATCCATCCCCGTGCCCTCCGACTAGATTCCTCTGTTAAAGAATGCGGCGTTTACGAAATGCTGCACCTCAGTCGAGTGTACGATCGCGCAGAAGAGTTTGATATCATTCACTCCCATATGGGTTACATTGCACTGCCCTACGCAAAGATGGTAAAAACGCCCACCGTTCACACCTTGCACGGTGTTTTTACTCCCGATAACGAAAAGATGTTTGCCTATGCCAAAGAGCAACCTTACGTTAGTATTTCTGATACCCAACGAGAACCGAAATTAGGGCAGTGCCCAACCCAATCGCGTTGGTTGCTGATAGACTTTTTTCAGCGTATTGATATCTCTAGGAGAAATTGAGGGCGAAGTGCGAACTTGAGAATAATACATCACATCGCTTGCTGTAGGACTGTGACCCCAAATGCCTAATGCATGACCGAGTTCGTGTCGAGTTGCTGAAAGGATAGATTGTTCGCTCAAACCTGGATTAATCAAAATCGTCATTTGATGCGACAATACGGGCAAATTATTGTCTCGAATATAAAATTTATAGCGGGTTTGAGCCGATCGCGCTCTAAATTTCTCTACTTGTCCAGTTTCACGGTTAATAGTCACGCCTAGAGGGGGTTGCTCTCGTTTTATCGCAATATCTGCTAATTCTAGTTGCTCGACTTCTAATAAAGGTAAATAAACATTCCATTCCTGTATCGCTTTGACGACTGCATTTACCCATTGTTGGAAACGGCGGTTACTCGCGGAGGTATCTTGAGGATTTTGGGGACGGTCGAGATAGACTTTAATCGGAAACTCAGACCAAACTAAATAGCCTGCCGCCGTCGATTTAACCTCGGAAAAATAATCCCCTGTATTTGGGAGAGTTTGCCACTGCGCCAAAGTAGGAGGTAAGGCATGAACTTGCAAGGGAGGGAGAGAAGGTTCGGATTCTTTCGCCTCTACGCCTTGAAATTGGAGCAAAACGACTAGAAAGCAAGTAGCGATCGCAATTGCCAACCAAAAGAGACGGGGAGAGGAGGGACGGGGAGACAAGATGACAGTTATCAGTTATCAGTTTTTTGATGAAAGGATTTTAGATTTTGGATGAAAGGATTCTCCCGATGAAAGGATTTTAGATTTTGGATGAAAGGATTAATTTTTCTTCTACTCCCAATCACCAATCACCAATCACCAGTAATCAGTTATCAGTGTCAGGAGTGTAGGTTAGGCTTTGCCTAACTTAGGAGTTTAGGAGTTCAGGAGTTCAGGAGTACGAGCGTCCCGCTCGCGTGGGCTTTTCGGCCCACACTACAATTACTGATAACTGATAACTGATGAGTCACCAATCCCCATTCTACTTAGCTAACCAACCGGCACTCAAAACTATGGTTAGTGCCATGAACACAGTACTGAGTGTCCAGGTAATCTGATTCAGGGTTTTTTCTGCACTCTTGGCGCTAGTAAATAATTGCGCTTGTCCGCCGATTCCGCCCAATCCGTCTCCTTTGGGACTGTGGAGTAGGACGAGAATGACGAGTAATGCACCGGATACTACCCAAATAATTTCAACGAGTTGAACGATGGTCATGTCAATCTGCGATCACTTTATTCAGATACATTATAAGGAAATCCGTAGCGGCGTGCGACTGGATTTGACTTCAAACTCTAGAGGTTGAATCAGTGATCGCCCGGTCATTTCTTCTGGCTGAGGTAATTGTAAAATTTGTAGGATCGTTGGGGCCAGATCGCACAACCGTCCATCCTCACGTAGTTTTACTTGGGTCCCGTATCCGGGAATTTTGCGCCCTTCCCCTTCTACTAGAATTAAAGGAACGGGATTGGTTGTATGAGCCGTCCAGGGATTTCCTTCTCCGTCGCTCATGTATTCTGCGTTGCCGTGATCGGCTGTAATCAATGCGGTTCCGCCGACTTTACTGATGCTCTCAAGCAACCGTCCCAAACAGCGATCGACTGTTTCAATCGCTTGAATAGCCGCTTCTAGGTTGCCCGTATGCCCCACCATATCGGGATTAGCATAATTCATGACGACCAAGGAGTAAATCCCTTTGGCGATCGCAGCACAGGCAGTATCAGTGACCGCTTCTGCTGACATCGCAGGTGCGTGATCGTAGGTTGACACCATCGGACTTGAAATCAGTTCTCGATCTTCCCCTTCAAACGGCGTTTCTAATCCCCCATTGAAAAAATAGGTTACATGAGGATACTTTTCGGTTTCTGCGGTGCGAAACTGACGCAATCCATGCCGAGAGACGACTTCCCCCAAAATATTATTCAAGTTTTGCGGTTCAAAAGCAACGCTGACCGGTAAGCTGGGGTCGTATTGAGTGAACGAAACGAAGTTGAGAGGTTTAATTTGCTCCCGTTCAAAGCCATTAAAACCCGGAGTCATGAAAGCATAACACAACTGTCTGGCTCGATCTGGACGGAAATTAAAGAAGATCACTCCGTCTCCTGGTTCTATAGCCCCTGGCGCGATCCGAGTTGGCAGAACGAACTCATCGGTAACGCCTTGGGCATAAGAATCTTGTAAAACTTGAGTGGCAGAACGCCCGTCGCCTGTTCCATCCTGAGTCAGCAGATCGTAGGCTTTTTGGGTACGATCCCAACGGCGATCGCGATCCATTGCATAATAGCGTCCGCTAATGGTGGCGATCCGTCCTATCCCAATCTTGTCGATGTGTGCCTGGATTTTCCCAATGGCTTCCACGCCTTCGGTTATATTCGTGTCTCTACCGTCGGTAATGGCATGAACGCAGACATTAGAAATAGACTGTAACTTGGCTAAATCTAGCAATCCGATTAAATGCGCTAGATGAGAATGGACTCCGCCTTCCGAACACAGGCCGATGAGATGAAGTTTTCCACCGCAAGCGCGAACCTCCTCGCAAACTTTTACCAATGCCGGATTTTTGAAAATTGAACCGTCTTCTACCGCATCGGAGATACGAACTAACTCTTGCGGCACTATTCGTCCAGCGCCAAGGTTGAGGTGTCCTACCTCAGAGTTTCCCATCTGACCTTCTGGAAGTCCTACGTCTTTGCCAGAGGTACGAATCAAGGTTCTAGGATAAGCTACCCAGAGGCTATCCATGATGGGGGTTTTAGCCATCGCGATCGCGTTAGCTTCCTTTTTTTCCCGATAGCCCCAGCCATCTAGAATAACTAGCACCACCGGAGATACAGGTGCTTGTGCCATGATTATTGTCCTATCAATAGTATTGCTATCTGCAAGTCGATGATATCATTGAGTTCACTTTTCTGGCTATTTTTTGCTTTTTTTGCATGAAGATTTCCTGGATTGTTGGCACGTATACTTAAAAAATCTATCAGTTAAAGACGCGATAGCCTAATAAAAAATCCCCTCTAAATGATGAGGGGAGAAAGTGATTTTCTATGCAACTTATGCATAGTCAAGTTATGTCAGACTGCAAGAATTGCGGTAGCACCAACGGAGTAAAGTCGCTCCTGCCAGAAACTTGATAACCTCTAGAAACCAGTAACCTTCGTGCATTGAAATCATTGCAGCAGGCATAGTTCTAGTGGTTTCAAACAGATTTAACGACAACCCCAAGCTACTCATTTGGGGAGTTAAGACATAGGTATAAATTAGGGGAATCGTGACAAGAAGTCCTGACAAAACAATTGACCAGAGTTCTTTAGAGCTATCGAAGTTTAAGAAATAATGGCGGTTACGAAGAGCTAAAAAACCTGTTAAGACTAAAGCCGCACACAATAATTCTATGCGGTTAAAGATTCCGAAAATCAAGTAGCCAGCGCTAGCAAATCCTGTTTGAGTCATCATTCCAGCCGCCGATAAGCTAGGAATAATTACCAAATCTAGAATTAAACTACCACTGAGCCAAAAACCTAACACAAACATAACCAGCATTGACCAGTTCAGAGGCTTAAAGCCACGGTCAGAAATCGCATTCATAAAATTCCTTTCCTTTCGGTTCTACTCTTATTTTAGGAAGCAAGGGATCGATCAAGTCGCTAATGTTAACGATTTGTAGGAGTTTGCAAAATTTCGCATTATTGGCGCAGCGTTAACCAACAAATTAAGTTCTCTTCTTGAATTGAAATTAAACCTTGCTGTCGCAGTTTGCCCATCAGACGAGTCACTGTAACGCGAGTTGCACCGATGGCGCTACCAATTTGGGCATGGGTTAAAGGATAGGGCAAACAGTAACCGCGATCGCTCGATTCTCCATATTCTTCGATCAAGAGTTTGAGAAAGCCTACCAATCGGTCTACAGTAAGCTTTTGCCCTAAAATACACAGCCAGAGAAGTTTACGCTGGTGCTGATAGCGAAAAATTTCTAAAATCTCTTTACGCAGGTGGGGCCAATTGTCTAGTTCGTTCCAATACATCCAGATTACGGTTGTTTGCTCTATGTGAGCATAGGCGTGAAGGCTAAAGGGAGAGTGTGCCAGAATCTCAAAAGGTTGACCCGCACCAACAAACCCTAAAAAAACTTTCTCAATTGCTTCTAAATGGGATTCAGATGCTTGAGAATTGATATTTCTATTGTTTTCTTGCGCCGAACCAACAAGGCGAACAGCACCTCGCTGTACTAGATACAACAAACCCGGACGAGTGGGTATTCGTTCATCTTTGCTAAATATCCTGTCACGATAATGGGATTGCGCCCAGTCAATAATTTCTTGCCAAGTTAAAAATGGTCGAAAGTTTGGAGATTCTGGGAAAGGAGTAGACGAGGGCATGAGTTAAACAGTGACCCGTTACCAGTTATTGGGCGATCGCTGGAAAATTATTTTTGCTTTAACTTTTATTTACTTTATAGATTTAAGTTAAATGGATCAACCGGGTAGGGATCGATTCTTTTGGAGATTTTATGGAGTTAAATTTATCAGAAAATAGTTTTTCGTCTCAGAATTTGTCACTCAAAATTCCTTGGAGTTATCCGTCAATTCGGAGTTCGATTCAGCAACGGCTTTTTGTTTTGCTTCTGGGCAACCGACAAAATGAAAAAACTCCTATCTCACCCTCAAAAATTACGCTGTATCGCTTGAAGTCTTCTCTTGGATACCGTTGTGCGATCGCGCTACAACTAGCTAGGGGAGAAACGAGAGAAGCTCAAGTATTAGGCGAACAACTCATCAAAGGTTTAGCCCAATTGAGCTTGTCCCAAAGCGATCGCCCCCTACTAGATTTTACGGTTCGAGTTGTAGAGTCTGGTTGGCTCGATTTTCACCTGAGCGATCGCGCTTTAGCTATTTGCTTGCAACAACTGCCGCAGATTTTCTGTCTAACTTATAGAAAACAAGTAACACAAGAGATAGTTGCTAATTTATTTGCGAGTCAATACGCCCATGCTCGCTGCTGTTCTCTATTGCGCTTGGGACATCGAGACGGATTAATCCAACTTTATAATACAGATTTCAGCCAAAGCGTCTGGCAATGGCAATCCCCTAATCCCATTCCTTGGTTTTACCTAGTTAATGCAATAGAAAAACAGATGATTAGTCAAATCCTAACAATTGTCGATCAACTCGATAGCAATGACACGGAAAACTGGATTAAACTCGCAACCGATCTGAGTGAGGCAGTTTTGCACTTTGAACGCTATTGTCGGATCTGGGGGGAAGTTAAGCAAGAAACGCCGGAATTATCCCAAGCCAGATTAGGATTACTCGCGATCGCTCAATTATTATTGCAACAACTTTTACAAGAAAAAATAGGAGTTTGGGCACCCGTAGAATTGTGAATGGGGAATTGGTGATTAGTGATTAGTGATTAGTGATTGGGAGATCTAGATATAGGTTATCCCGAATAAGTAGTGCGAGCGTCTCGCTCGCAGGCATCTTGTCCGTACTACCCAAATTATGGTTATGAAATTTAATGAAATTGTTCAAAAATTAGAACAGTTAGCCAACTGTCACAGCCTGACCATTAATGCCAATTGCAATCCCGAAATAACTGGAGTTGCGCCAGTTGATGAGGCGGCATCCGGTAGCCTGAGCTATATTGAGGGAGCGAAATTTGCCGCAATGGTGACAAAAACGGCTGCAAGTGCCTTGATTTTGCCCTTAGATCCAGCGCTTCAGACACAAGCAAGCGATCGCGGAATGGCTTGGATTGCCACGTCCGATCCAAGATTGATGTTTGCTCAAGCGATTAAACTCTTTTATCAACCTTTCCACCCTTCACCCAGGATTCACCCGACTGCGGTTGTTTCTCCGGCATCAGTGATTGGCAAAGATGTCTATATCGGTGCCCATGTAGTTATTCATGCTGGCGTAAAAATTGGCGATCGCGCTTGCATTCATCCCAATGTAGTGATTTATCCAGACGCAACCATTGGCGATCGCACCATCCTACACGCTAACTGTACTATCCACGAACGTACCCAGATTGGAGCAAATTGCGTCATTCATAGCGGTGCAGTCATTGGCGCAGAAGGGTTTGGCTTTGTTCCCACTCCCCAAGGCTGGTTCAAAATAGAACAATCGGGCTGTACGATCTTGGAAGATGGCGTAGAAGTCGGGTGTAATAGTACTGTAGATCGCCCTGCTGTGGGAGAAACTCGCATCGGACGCAATACCAAGTTAGATAATTTGGTACATATCGGCCATGGCTGTCAAATCGGTCAAAATTGCGCCTTAGCTGCACAAGTTGGCTTAGCGGGAGGAGTGAAAATTGGCGATCGCGTTATTCTAGCAGGACAAGTCGGCGTAGCTAATCAGGCAAAAATAGGGGACGGGGCGATCGCAACGGCTCAAAGCGGAATTCACAACGATATTCAACCAGGAGAAATCGTTTCTAGCAGTCCTGCCGTCCCCAACAAGTTGTATTTAAAGGTATCCGCAATTTATAAGCGACTGCCTGAAATGTACGAAACCTTAAAACGCCTTCAGAAAAAATTGGGCGATGCTTAACCAATCAGTTATCAGTTATCAGTTATCAGTTAAATAAGCGATCGCCGTTTAAAGCCACTCGATTTGTCGTGAGTCTTCTGAGAGTTGTGCTTCTTTTTGTCCGCTAGTTCTCGCTTGAAAACCGATCAGATCGATTGGCGTTCTAATCAGATCTACCGGACTGGCTTTCCCCATCATTAATTTAGCGCTGTCTCTAGGTAACTCTTTTAGCAACCACCGACTGAGGCGATACAGCGATTCTTTCAGGGTCAATTCTCGCATCAAAGCGACACCGTATAGTTCGTTTAAGTAACGATTGGAGGTACCGTAGCGCCGCCACTGACTTGTAAAATCTTGCAGATTGGAACGATGTCGATGACGAATAATTGCTTGAGGAGCAAATTCTAATTTCCAGTCCGTCTGTTGTTGAATGCGCCAACAAATATCGGCATCGCCACCCGTGGTTAAATAGGGACGAAATAATCCCACCTGTTCAAAGATTTGTTTGCGTATGGCTATGTTAGCGGTTTGACCGTAGGGACAAAAGGGATGCTCTACGAGCCATTTTTGAGACATTAGCTCGTATCGTTCGGCATACTTTTCTAAAATAGTATCCCCTGGTAAAGCGACTAGTTCGCCAACCACAATTCCGACATTGGGATTAGAGAAAGGAATGACAAGTTTTTCTAACCAATCGGGTTGTGGACGACAATCCGCGTCAGTAAAGGCTAAAATGTCTCCTTGCGCCATCCGTATAGCTTTGTTTCTTGCTGCATAGGAACTTTGAATGCGATCTTCCGTCAAGGCATGAATGGCTATTCCTTCGGTAGCAGCTTCAGCAGCAGAGCCTTCCAAGATTTGGGCAGTGCGATCGCTGCTGTTATTATTGACCAGAAGATATTCGACATGATCGCGCGGATAAGTTTGTGATCGCAAACACTCGATTAAACCAGGTAAATCTGCTTCACTGTTATAAATTGGCACAATAACCGAAACTTTATCTTGGTCATTCGTCATTGGATGAAAGGATTAGTGACTGGTGATTAGTGATTGGGAATTAGTAGTGCGAGCGTCCCGCTCGCGTAAGCTCTTCGGCCCACACTACAATAACTGATAACTGATAACTGATTACTGATTACTGATTACTGATGAGGCGTTGGCGGAGAATAAATTCTGCGATCGCGAGATCGACGGGGGTAGTTACTTTTAAATTTGTTTCCTCTCCTTCTACAATCCTGACGGGCAAGTTGCACTTTTCAAATAAAGCTGCATCGTCGGTCACTTCCCAACCCAATTTTCGCCCTTTTTCGTGGCACTGCTTCAACAGTTGTACCTCAAAGCCTTGTGGGGTTTGGGCTGCCCAGAGGTAACGGCGATCGGGAGTATCTTGAATCAATCGAGCCTCGTCTACAATTTTGATTGTATCTTTGACTGGAATAGCCGCAATCAAGCCTTGACAAGTGCATAAAACTTCCGCACAGCGATCGAACAGTTCTGGCGTGGCTAAACACCTTGCCCCGTCGTGAATTAAGACTCGTTCTGCCGATGGGGGCAATCCCTGCAAACCATTGTCAACGGATTCTTGACGGGTGTCTCCTCCTTGAATCAGTTCGACAGGTTTTGTGGGGGCAAGATCGGCAATAATTGCTTTGAAGTCGGCGAAATCACCAGGTTGTCCGATAATGCCAATCCAACTTATCTGACGAGAAGCTTCTGCTGCTGATAGCGTCCACCTCAGTAAGGGTTTGTCTAGCAAGGTTAGCAAAAGTTTATTGCGATCGCTCCCCATCCGTTTTCCCATTCCGGCGGCGGGAATTAATAAATGCATACGGCTTTACGGTCAATAACTGAATTTAAGATTATCAGACGATAGAGACTTTTATCCCTTCGGAAAGCAGAAGAGCGAAAGGGAGATCTGTATTTCGCCTTAAAATCCATGATTGACTGCACTTTTTTTTCAAAAATATAATTTTCAAAATTGAATTTTCACACCGATATTTTTTAGAATTAATTAACTATTAATGATCGAACTTTTTCAGAGGAAATTTCTTCAGGAAAATATCGTTTCTTAACCTTTTCTTGGTCAAGTCTTAAGAAAAATCTTCTAATCTCTGAAAATTGGGATTGAATTCAAATCCAAAGTTTAGAGGAAGAACACTTCATGTTTTTTTTAGATTTTAAAACACCTCACAAGTTATCTGCCATAGCGATCGCGATCGGGTTATTAGGTGCTTTTATTACCGTTCCTCAACCTGCTCAAGCTGCCGATATCACCGGAGGAAAAACGACTGCACCTGCCTACGCCAACTCTCTAAGCAAAGGCTACAAGATTATTCCTCTGTTAACAGTAGGTGATGAAGTTAGCTTACTAGAAGGAGACTTTGGCAACTTTCAAGCTAACCCAAATAAGAAATTTGCTTTTGCGGGAATTCCAGATGGTTTAGGCGTTGTCGAAACCAAGAAATACAACTATGTTTTTGTCAATCACGAACTTGATAGCGATGAGGTTTCCTATCTCAATGCTACTGATAACGATAAAATCGTAGGCGCTAGAGTTTCCTTGTATCAGTTTGACAAAAATTGGAATGTCGTAGGCGGTAAAAACCTCATCGAAACCGTCACCGACCAGTCAACCGGTGAAAATTTCGTCCTCGATACCGTGTCAGGGCTATACAAATCAGCAACTGGCGCAGTTCAAAGCTTTGCTCGCTTTTGCTCTGGTTATCTCGCCGAAAAAGGTTTTGGCAATCTTCCGGTTTGGTTTGCCCCTGAAGAAGTTTCCGAAGGTCGCGGGATA
>CAYTUO010000098.1:0-12391 GCA_964441015.1 uncultured Pleurocapsa sp. | reverse complement strand
CGGGAATTCATCCGACTGCGAAAGTGGGAGCGAAATTGTTCCAAATACTCCGATAACAAAAAATGATTGTCTACAGGCAATCCTTTATCTCGCATTTGTTGTTCGGCAAGGAGTAAGTTGCGGATAGGAACAGTCAGTTGTTTGGCGCGGTAGCTAGCAACGATCGCCAGCGCTTTTGCCTGATCTAATGTCAGACTGTTGCGAATGTAGGAACGCCGCCAGGGATTCGTGCAACGCAAACGCCACAGCACAATGCGATTTTTAATAATCCCCTGAAGTTCTAATTGTTTAGCCGTTGCTAGAAACTGTTCTGACGCTCCCAATTCTAACGCCTCGATCGCCAAAAGCATCAAGTCAATCTTTTGCTGAATCCGAATAGCAGATTGCTGCCCTAAGATAGGAAAATCGGGCAGAATATTTAAAATGAGAGGTTTGGCAGCGACAAGAGAATTAGAATCGGACATTATGCTTGTAGAAAGACTCATCCTAGAATAGCTTATTGGGAAAACTCTATTTTATTGACTATGGATCTAAAATCTCTCATTCGAGACATCCCTGACTTCCCGAAACCGGGAATTATCTTTCGTGATATTACAACACTGTTGAGCCATGCAGAAGGACTGCGCTGTGCGATCGATACCCTAACCCAAAAGTGCAAAGACGCTGGATTAACTCCTGATTACGTCGTCGGCATGGAATCTCGTGGCTTCATTTTTGGGGCACCTCTAGCCTATCAACTTCATGCCGGATTTGTTCCAGTACGCAAACCAGGGAAGTTGCCAGCCGCCGTTCATACGGTAGAGTACGAGTTAGAATACGGAAGCGATCGCCTGGAAATTCATCAAGATGCTCTAGATGGTAAAAGTCGAGTGCTGATCGTTGACGATCTGATCGCCACTGGTGGAACTGCTAAAGCAACAGCCGACTTATTAGAAAAAATTGGCTGTCAAGTTTTAGGATTCGGTTTTATCATCGAGTTAACCGATTTAGGAGGTCGTCAAAAACTGCCGGATGTCCCTATTATTACCTTAGTTGAATATTAGTTTGGGCGTTAGAAGTTAGTAGTATCAGTTATCAGATTTTGGATTTTAGATGAAAGGATTTTGGATTGATTTAATCACCAGTCACTAATCACCAGTCACCAATCACCAATCAATTGATGAAAGGATTTTAGATTTTGGATGAAAGGATTAATTTTTCTTCTGCTCCCAATTACGAATTACGAACCGACGCGGACGCAGCGAAGCGGAGGAGCATCGACGAATTACGAATTACGAATTACGAATTACCAGTCACCAATCACCAATCACCAATCACCAATAACTTTCTATGGCTTCTACTCAGGCCTCTTCATTATCTAAGGGAATCAATGATGCTTTAAGCGATTTAAAAGTACTCTTGACCAGTGAAACTTTTTTATATGTAATTAAAAGATTATTTCAAGGACTTTTAACCCTCTTTTTAGCTTCTGCTCTCAGTTTTGCCATTATTCAGTTTGCACCTGGTAGTTATCTCGATACATTACAACAAAATCCGAAAATCTCCCCAGAAACGGTCGAAGAAATCAAAAGACAATTCGGTCTAGATAAACCTCCCCTCATCCAATATTGGCTGTGGTTATGGCAAGTAATTACACGCTTCAACTTTGGGACTAGCTTTGTTTATTTTCGTCCCGTATCTTCCTTGTTATTAGAACGCATTCCGGCTACTTTGCTGCTAGCGATTTCTTCTATTATTGTTACGTGGGCGATCGCCATTCCACTAGGCATTCTTAGCGCTGTCAAACAAAACAGTTGGATTGATAAAATTTTACGAGTTATCAGTTATTTAGGACAGGGATTTCCTAGCTTTATTACCGCTCTTTTGTTCCTAATCGTGGCACAAAGTCTTTCTCCCTTATTGCCCGTCGGTAATATGACCAGTCTCGATTATACCGAGTTGACTCCTCTAGGCAAAGTTATTGATATTTCATGGCACATGATTTTGCCAACACTTGCCCTGAGTATCACTAGCTTTGCTGGTTTGCAGCGTCTGATGCGAGGACAATTGCTCGATGTCTTGCGACAAGATTATATTCAAACAGCACGCGCTAAAGGTTTGCCAGAAGATCGAGTGATTTACGTTCATGCATTGCGAAATGCAATTAACCCTCTCATCACCCTATTAGGATTTGAATTTTCTAGTCTGTTAGGCGGTTCGTTTATAGCTGAATTTTTCTTTAATTGGCCCGGTTTAGGACGGTTAATTTTACAAGCTGTAACCGCGCAGGATCTCTATTTAGTCATGGGAAGCTTAATGATGGGTGCAGCTATGCTAATTATTGGCAATTTATTAGCCGATCTCTTACTAAAAGCTGTCGATCCTCGTATTAAATTAGAAGACCTAAAATAACCTAATCCATAATCTAAATATGCTGTCTCAAACTCATTACCTAATTCGCTCAAAAATTGACGGTCAATATCTTGTGGCTCGTCTGAAAACAGGTGAAAGTCAAACTGAGGCAAATTATTTATTATTATTTCAAGAACATTTTGATGCGTTGAGTTATTTGAATACTCATGGCGCAGGCGTTAGCGATCGCTTTTCCGTAGAATCTATTCCGGCTCCTCAATTAAAAGGAATCATGCAACGTTGGGGTTTCAAAGGGATCGGACTCGTTCAAGATCCCCTCGAACCACAGATTCAGTTTTTAGTTGGGGATTGGTGACTGGTGATTGGTGATTGGTGATTGGTGACTGGTGAGAAGGGAAATTCTTCCTCTGCTCCTCTGCTCCTCTGCTTCTCTGCCCCTCTGCTCCTCTGCTCCCCCTGCTCCTCTGCTCCCTTGTCCCCCTACACTTCCCACACTCCCCATCCCCAATCCCTAGTGGGTTAAACAGTTGCTATCTCGCTCTGTTCTTGATCGATAAATTCCTGAACGCGCTGGCGATAGTCTTTGAGGGCGCGATCAACCCAATCGCGATCTTCGCTGTTAGCGTAAATATGTACCAAAGGCTCTCCAGCATCAGGCAAGATCAATACCCAATCATCATTCCGAGGATTAATAATTTTCACGCCATCGATCAGTTCCAGGTTTTCTGTCGCATGAGTTTCTACGAGATAGCGCATTAAAGCTCCCTTCACCTTCCAGGGACAGCGAACCGTACAAGACTTATGACAAACTCGCGGCAGTTCGGTACGAATTTGCGCCAGCGATCGCTCCTGAATGGTCAGCATTTCGATTAACTTGGCAATACTAAACATGGCATCGAATCCTGGATGGAGTTGGGGGAAAATGAAACCCATTTCTCCGCTACCGCCCAAGACAACGCTGGGATTGTCCTGAGTGGCTTCCATCAAAGCTGTCGGATTGGCTTTCGTGCGGATCACCTTGCCATCGTGACGGCGGGCAATTTGTTCCACGGCACTAGAAGCGTGCACCGGAACCACTACCGTACCTCTAGGCACAGCCGTAAGAATCATGTTGACCATTAGTGCTGTCAACTGTTCGCCCCGAATCGTCAGTCCAGATTCATCGACGAGAATAAACTGTTCTCCATTTGCCGATACCTGAACCCCTAAGTTCGCTTTGAGGGCTTCTACCACTTGACCGAGTTGATGAAGCAAGGCTTCGCGTTCTTCGCCTGACATGGCGGTTTGGCGCAAACTGGCATTGAGTACCACGGCATCGCAGCCAAACTTGGCGAGCAATTCTGGCAAAATTGCCCCTGAAACCCCATAAACATAGTCAATGACGACTTTTGCCCCACTGTGGCGAATCGCTTCAACATTAAGCTGAGTTTCAAAGGTTTTTCTGTAAGTTTCCAGTACTTGAGACGGATAGGACACATCGCCAATCTCTTGAATGAGGGCGCGTCGCAGATCTTCTTTAAAATATGCCCCTTCAATTTTCTTTTCTTTGGCTTTCGAGATATTAATCCCCTGCGAGTCGAAGAATTCAATGAGAATGTAATCTGGGCGATCGGGATGCACCCTGACATGAATTCCCCCCGCTACTCCCAGCTTAGGGGCCATCGTGCGCGAAATAGGAATTGCCCTTTCCTCAAGATTTTGAATATGTACCCCCACTGACATCAAACCCGCAATTAAAGAACGGCTGACCATGCGGGAAACATTGCGCTGATCGCGGGAGACCATGACCGAAGACCCTGGTTTTAAGGTCGAACCATAGGAGGCACCTAATTTGACGGCAAATTCTGAGGTAATATCGATATTGGCTAGCCCAGAAACGCCCCTTTGACCGAAGAGATTCCGTTGCGCGGTGTTTCCCCAGATCAGGTTAAGATTTAAAATCGCCCCTGACTCAATGCGCTTGCTCGGCCAAACTCTCACTCCCGTACTGATCTGAGCTTCTTCTCCGATGGTAGAAAGCGAGCCAATCACAGCCCCTTCTAAAATTTGAGCGCGGCGATCGACTCTCGTTCCTCTGGCAATGACGCAGGCTGATAGATGAGCTTCATCGCCGACTGTCGCTCCATTCCAGATGATCGGACGCTTGAGGTCTGCTCCTACACCGATGGTAACATTATCTCCAATGACGGTTCCCGCTTCGACGATCGCGCCGGGCCCGATGCGGCAGTTATTCCCGATTATCACTGGCGCTTCAATCTTGGCAGTGGGATCGATGTAAGTATTTTGCCCAATCCACACGCCAGGCGATTTTTCTTCGTAGGCAAAGTCTAGTTTGACTTTTCTTTGTAAGGCATCGTATTGAGCTTCCCGATAGGCATCGAGATGGCCCACATCGCACCAATACCCTTCGGCAACATAACCGTACATGGGTTCGTCTTTTTCCAAGAGCAAGGGGAAAAGATCTTTAGAGAAGTCGCATTCTTCGTTGTCTGGCAAATATTCTAAAACTTCTGGTTCGAGGATGTAGGTTCCGGTGTTAACGGTGTCGGAAAAAATTTCGCTGGTGGAAGGTTTTTCCAGAAAGCGGCGGATGCGTCCCTCCTTGTCGGCAATGACGACTCCAAACTCAATGGGATTGGGAACGCGAGTTAGGACTATAGTGGCTTTTGAGCGTTTTTCCTTGTGAAAGGCGATCGCCGCTTGTAAGTTAAAATCAGTAATACTATCGCCGCTAATGACCAAAAAAGTATCGTTTAGCAATTCGTCAACATTTTTCACGCAGCCAGCCGTACCTAAAGGTTGCTCGTCTTCAACCGAGTAGGTCATCTGTATCCCAAATTCGCTTCCGTCTTGAAAATAGTCTCGCATCGAGTCAGGAAGATAGTGAAGCGTAGCAATGACCTCTGTAATCTGGTGTCGTTTGAGCAGGTTAATGATGTGTTCTGCGATCGGTCGGTTTAAAATTGGCACCATAGGTTTAGGTAGATCGCAGGTTAAAGGTCTTAGCCTCGTTCCCGAACCCCCAGCCATCAGCACTGCTCGCATAAGTCCTCCTTGCCTCTCTGATTTTTTTCTTTGTATATACAAGCCAAATTTATCGGTTGCTTTTATCTTGTCTTTGATATCTTCTTCGAGTCGGATTGCCTTGCATTCTATCATTCCCAGAAACCCTCTCTCAAACCTCTTGAGGAGTGCTTTATGGGAATCGGTTCTCTTAAAATTGAAGGAAAAGGGCTAATGGGGGTTGTTGACATGAAACTAATCAGTGTTCTTCTGGTTATTGCCTACATCTGGGGCGCTTGGAAGTTTTGGAAAGGATTCGAGCGCACTAATTTTAATCGCAGCTTGCCGAATCGCATTCGCTTGTCTTTGTGTTGGCCGGTTCTGCTGGTCATCAATCAGTCCTATCGCAAAAACTTCCAAAAAGCACTCAAGGGATAATAAGTGAGACGGGGAGTGTGGGGACAGTGACCAGTTATCAATGTCAGGAGTTCAGTAGTTCAGGAGTGTAGGTTAGGCTTTGCCTAACTTAGGAGTTCAGTAGTAATATTCTCCCTTGTCCTCTTTGTCCTCCCTGTCTCCCGATTTTGGATGAAAGGATTGATCCAGTCACCAATCACTGATAACTGGTAACTGATAACTGATAAGTCGCCAATCACTAATGACTAATTCCCCATTCCCAAAGGGGCGTATTTGGCTCATCGGCGGCACGAGTGACAGTGCTAGAATTGCCGAGGCGATCGCGTCTGCACGAATACCTTGTACTGTTACTGTTGCCACTCCCGCAGCCCGATCGCTTTACCCGCACTCTAGCGAACTAAAAGTATGGGTGGAACAATTAGATTGTCTCCAATTGGAGACATTTTTTAGGCAAGAGAAAATTATCGCTATTGTCGATGCCTCTCATCCCTATGCCGTAGCAGTTTCTCAAGGCGCGATCACTGTGGCAACTCAAAGACAAATTCCCTATCTCCGTTACGAACGTCTTCAAGTCAATTCTTCTACTTTAGCTAAAACCGCGCTCGAATTAGATAGTTTTGAAACGCTCATCAACGGTCATTATCTTTCAGGAAAAAGAGTTTTATTAACGGTTGGTTATAAATCTCTACCACTCTTTCAACCTTGGCAAAATCGTGCCGTGCTGTTCGCGCGAATTCTTCCTGCGGTAAACTCATTAGAAGTTGCGATTTCTGCTGGATTTAGTGGTGATCGCCTCATTGCGCTTCGTCCTCCCATTAGTGCCGAGTTGGAAATAGCCTTATGGCAGCAATGGCAAATTTCTCTTGTCGTGACTAAAGCGTCTGGAGAAGCGGGAGGGGAAGAGATTAAGCGCTCCGTTGCAGCCGAGTTGGGCATTCCTATCATTGTCATTGCCAGGCCGAAGGTGGCCTATCCTCAGCAAACTAGCGACATTTCAGACGTTCTAGCTTTTTGTTGCCAACATCTGGATCGGCAAAAATAAAAAGTAAAAAGGCAAAAAAGAAAATTAATTGATTGAGGTAGATATATAACTATGTCCGAACCAATAACACCTGCTATTAGCGATCGCATCTGCAAGCACATGAATGAAGATCACGGCGATGCCCTAGTTCTCTATGCTAAAGCTTTTGGCAATTCCCCCGAAGCCCAAACCGCCCAGATGATTTCTATCGATCCTCAAGGGATGAATTTATCCGTTCAAATTAACGGCGAAACCTTGCCCCTTCGCATCCAATTCGATCGCGCCCTCAAAGATGCCCAAGACGCTCACTATACGCTAATCGATCTGGTCAAACAAGCAAGACAAATGCACAATGGGGAATAGAGAACTCAATCAATTCAAAATTCTTGCATTCAAAATTCTTGCATTCAAAATTCAAAATTACGAATTACGAATTAACTAACTGATTACTGACTACTGTTTCCCAGCCATCCCATAAATTTATTGCCGATGCGGAAAACGATCGCGTTGGTTAGTCCCAACTTTTGAGCGGCATTTACTAGCAAATGAGCTTGTTCTCTTACCGAGTCGAACTCCCTGGGACAATTGGCAAAATTGAGACAGAGTATAGTAGAACAATCCCAAGGTTCTCGAAAAACTTGACAATCTTGGGGCAGAAAAGTAACTAGAGAACGAAATCGGGTCAGTGCAGCTTTTTCAAAATTGGCGCTAGTACAATCAAAAGAGGAATACTGATGGCTCATAAGGTTCTCAAGCTATAGTAGGACGCGATCGCGCCTCGAACTTTATCACTCTATCTCAGCCAGAAAATTCCCAACTGTTCGTAAGGATTTTTTCCGTTTTGTCCTTAGTATAGAAGTAACTTTCATGTCACCTCCATTCTATCTTTGCGAGTAAACTGATGTCAGGATCTAGCTCTACGAATGACCTACACTACTCAACAGCTTATTGAGATTCTCGAACAAGAACTGCGGGCCACTTGGAAAGGGGAACGCATCTTGCTTTCATCGGCAGATCGCATCGATAATCCAGTCATTGCCAAAGCACTAGATTGGCAAAAAGTGAGTAAAGTCTTTGTTTATCAAGATTTTCGCCGTCAAATCCACGAATACCAACAACAGCATCGAGTTTCAGGGATTATTTGGCGAGAATGTACTTTTGGGGGCAAATCTATTCGTTTTCCCGAACTCCACAATCAACTCATTGCCGTCCCAGGTGACAAAGAAATGCTCATAGCAGCTAAAGAGTCAGTTTTAGATTTCTGGCGCGAAATGACTCAGAAGATGAATTTTTGGCTGGTGGCCAATCGCTATCGTCCAATTGCGGCTGATTCCATCGAAGAATTTATCCAAGAAGTTGAATGGGCAGAAATTGACGCAGCCCAAACAGAGCTTTACCTTGGATTATGTTGGGGCAATCCCCAAGAATATCAGTATCACTGGGCAAAGCCAAGATCTGGCTGCCATCGGATTATTGCAGCCATGACCGAACCGAGTTCTATTAAAGTTTAGTAGCTATCTTCGCTGCCAGCCGATGCGGTAGATGCTAGAGACAGCCGTTGATTCGCTTGACAAAGAAGATCGGCGATCGCTTGTCTAATTTTCAAAGCAATATTAGGATCTGCCAAGATTTTTTGTGCCTGTTCCCGATAGATCGCACCCGTAACTGGATCGACGCGATCAAGTTGTTCGAGTTCGGCGTAAATTTTATCGAGATAAGAAAGAAGCGCCATCCTTTTTTCCTCTACGATGCTCCTATTTCCATCTTATCGAGTGCAGATGTTTGCTCCGATAGCTACATCAACAATTTGCAAAATTAGTTCATCGAACTCAGCTTTTTTTAGCAGAAATTCACAGTTGTTTGCGGATTTACCCAGGAATACTTTTACAAAACGCAACCTTGGGTAGAATGAGTCAGCAGGAGCGTTTTGTTTGCCTTAAGGCTTGTCCGGGGTAACGAAGGAAGGGTTGACCTTGACTGATGAGATTACTGCGATTCAAGTTGGTTCTCGCAGCGAGTTGCGGCAGTTAGTTCGCAGCCAATTGCAACTGTTGCTAGAACAAGGAAACCTAGAGGGAGCAAAAGCCCTGTTGATTCCAGTACAGCCCGTTGATATTGCCGAAGCGATCGAAGGGTTGCCAGAGTCAATGCAAGTCATTGCCTTTCGCTTACTGGCAAAAGATGAAGCCATTGCCGTCTACGAACATCTCGATTCAGCAGTGCAGCAGGCATTAATTCAAAAATTTAAGCATCAGGAAGTCCTAGATATTGTAGACAAAATGTCTCCCGACGATCGCGCGCGGCTGTTTGACGAACTCCCCGCCAAGATTGTCCGTCGCCTGCTAGCACAACTGAGTCTAAAAGAACGTCAAGCAACTGCTCTGCTGTTGGGGTATGGAGAAGATACAGCAGGGCGCATCATGACTCCTGAATACATTTCCCTCAAGGAAACCTTAACCGTTACCCAAACCTTAGAGCGGATTCGCAGCTTAGCCAAAGCCTCTGAGATCGTTTACTATCTCTATGTTACGGATGCGTCTCGACACCTGACAGGAATTGTCTCTTTACGAGATCTGGTCATTTCTTCCCCTGAAAAAACCCTTGGCGAAATCATGACGCGCGATGTGGTCTTTGTCCACACTGACACCGATCAAGAAGAAGTTGCCAGGATGATTCAACGCTATGACTTGCTGGCCTTACCCGTAGTCGATCGCGAACAACGTTTGGTAGGCGTGGTCACGGTAGATGACGTAATCGATATTTTAGAGCAGGAAGCAACGGAGGATATTTATGCTTTAGGGGGTTTGCAATCGGATGGAGAGAACTATTTCCAAACGAATCTCGTGACTGTTGCCCGCAAGCGAGTCGTCTGGTTATTTGTTTTGTTAATTACTAACACGGTTACGGGTACGATTATTAAGTCACACGAAGCCGTCTTACAAAAAATGGCAGTTCTAGCAGCTTTCATTCCCTTACTGGTTGGGACTGGCGGGAACGTGGGCGCTCAGTCATCTACGGTAGTGATTCGCGGGTTAAATACGGAAGAGATTCGGGATTTAGGGACGGGTCAAGTTGTTTTTCGAGAGGCATTGGCAGGAGGACTGCTAGGGCTAATTTTGGGGGCAGTTGCAATGGTGTGGGCCTATTGGTTACAGGGAAATATTTTCGTGTCTGTTGCGGTAGGTATGAGTCTAGTTGCGATCGCTACTCTAGCTTCTATCGCTGGCTCGGCTTTACCCTTTCTCTTTCGCTCCCTCGGTTTAGATCCGGCTTTAATGTCGGCTCCCTTTATTACAACTGCCGTAGATGTTCTGGGCGTACTGATTTACTTTAATATAGCCAGAATAATTTTAGGAATTTAAAGTCTTTATGAGAATATGCTACCGAAGCAACTTCACTGGCTAGAAATTGGCGAATATCTAGCAATAGCGATTACTTTAATCAGTCTAGCAAGTGCGATCGCCTCTGGGTCGTTATTCTTTTCCCTCGTCTGTCTGTTTATTGCCCTAGTGCTGAATCTGATTAATCGCCTTCGCTTTCAACACCTGAGTCGAAAACGCCTATCAGCGTCAGTTAAACAACTCCAGCGCCAACTCTGCGAGGAAATACAAGCTCTAGCCGAACAGCCAAAGACCGCTCCTCAACCGATGGCGAAAACTGAAGCAACTGCCGAGAGCCTGACAGTTTTTCAAGAAAACTTAGCCAATTTAGAGCGATCGCTCAGCAGCATCGTTCACTACCTCAACAGTCATACCTTACCCGAAAGAGTCGAACAACTAGAACAATCCTACGCTCAACTGAAGCAACAAATTATCTACTTTAGCGAGCAACAGACAGAAGATGCAGACACCCCTCTCGCCCAGACAGAACTATCTGCGCCTGTTTCTCAACTTCCTGCGCCTGCCCTCAACCTCTCCCAAACTTCATCCTCGCCAACACCAACAGCAAGCAACTGGAGACTCATACACACGCTAATCGCTCATGCAGAGGTGGTTGCCTCAGTAGCCATTAGTCCCGACAGTCGATTTCTTGCCAGTGCTAGCTGGGATCAAAACCTAAAATTGTGGGATCTCAAAACAGGAAGACTCATCAATCAACCTGTGGGACATTCTCAAGGAATCTTAGCCATCGTTTTTATTGGGCATGAAGATCGAGCTAACGATTATCAAATCGCTACAGGGAGTTTCGATCAAACAATCAAAATTTGGTCGCTTGTGCCTGAAAGGGAGGACAATTACAGTCTTGACTTAAATCAAGCCTTAATCGCTCATACCGGGTCAATTCACGCACTAGCTTTTGCCCCCAAACACCAAATTCTGCTCAGTGGAAGTTACGACCAAACCATTAAACAATGGAATCCAGAAACTGGCAAAATGCTAAGCAGTTCCTACGATGCTTCAGGGGCTATTTACGCCATTGCCGTTAACGAACAAGCACAGTTCATTGCCAGTGCAGGTGGCGATGGTCGAGTTACCCTATGGCAACTGGAAACAGGGAAAGAACTGGGCTGGCTAGCTGGAAATATTTCTTCAGTAGAATCTCTAGCGATTAGCCCAGATGGGCGAACCCTAGCAGCCGGATGCGTTGACGGCACAATTAAATTATGGCAGCTAGAATCTAGTTTACGCGGCTCCCGGCCGATTCGTATTCTCGATGCTCACGCCGGACAAGTTAAATCCCTTGTTTTCAGTCGGGATGGACAAACCTTACTGAGTAGCGGCGCGGATGGAACCATTAAAACCTGGCATCCTAGCAGCATTCAAGCCATAGACACGCTCTCCACTGCCGATGAATCCACATCTCGTCTCAGTCCCGTCTTTTCTCTTGCCCTGAGTTCCGACGGTCAGATCTTAGCGGCAGGTAGCGCAGACGGTAAAATAAGAGTCTGGCAGCAAGGTTGTTGAGGAAGGCAGTTATCAGTTACCAGTAATCAGTTATCAGTTATCAGTGTCAGGAGTCGTACAGACGTTGCAGTGCAACGTCTGTACAATTTTCTCCCTTGTCTCCCTTGTCTCCCTTGTCCCCCTTGTCCCCTCTTCTGGGCTATCCCAGTCACCTTCTCACCTTCTCACCAATCACTAATGCCTGAACAAGTTTGGAAAAAACCCGAAATCGTCCTCTGGAGTCAGATCCTACTGAACAGTTATGAAAAACTCCTCAAACAGCCACTGATAGATAGAAAGGGTGACCCGCTAGAACAGTCCAAAGCACTTTTTTTTGCTCCCTTTGCCGTCGTCTCTCACGGAATCGAGAGCGATCCTATTCTAAACTACGGTAATCAAGCGGCTCTAGAGTTGTGGGAGATGAGTTGGGAAGACTTAATTGGTACGCCCTCGCGACTAACGGCAGAACCTGTCAATCGGGAGGAAAGAGAACGGATGCTTGCTCTAGCTGCCAAACAAGGATTTGTCGCGAATTATCGAGGGATAAGAATTTCCAAGACAGGAAGGCGTTTTTTAATTGAAAACGCGATCGTCTGGAACTTAGTCAATTGGGAAGCTCAAGTCTGCGGTCAGGCGGCCACCTTTTCGGAATGGTCTTTTCTGCTCTACAAAACTTAGCTAAACTTTTTCAAGTCTCACTATTCAATCAAGATTA
>CAYTUO010000097.1:0-12483 GCA_964441015.1 uncultured Pleurocapsa sp. | reverse complement strand
TGATAACTGATAACTGATAACTGATAACTGATAACTGATAACTGATGAGTCACCAATCACTTCTTTTCCGATGTCAAAGACTCTTCGGTAATGGGCACTCCATCCTGAAGATTGAGAATCCCTGTAGTAATGACTTTTTCGCCTGACTTGACCCCAGATAGCACGGCATATTCTTGACCCTGAATGCCTCCTAAAGTCACGGGTTTTTGCCTAGCCACTAAAGCTGGCTTTCCTTCTGGGGTTTCACCTTGTTGTGCGACAAAGACGAAAGACTGTCCGCCGATGCGGGTAATGGCAGTTGTGGGAATTAATACGCCAGGTTGTCGTTCCCAAACCACTCTCGCCTTGACGTATTGGTTATCTCGCAAGCTGCCATCGCTAGGAAAGGTGGCTTTGGTGAGGATAGTTTGATTGGTACTATCGACATTAGGTGAAATAAATGTAATCCGACCTCTAACCCCCGTTGTGCCATCGGCGTTGATTATTTCGACGGGAAGTCCAGCCTGCAATTGAGAGCGGCGTTCTGTCGGAACGTTAATTCGCAGATCGAAGCTTTGATTGTCGGTAATGGTCGTTAATTCGTCGCCAACTCTGACATAATCGCCTACCTTGACGGGGAAATCGCCGACAATTCCGTTAATGGGAGCGACAACCGTGTTATAACTCAAGGTCTGACTGCTTACTCCTAGCTCGCCCTCGGCCCTCGAAACGGCTGCTCTTCGGCTATCGACGTTGGCTAAGGCTTGTTCGACCCGTTTTTGAGCGGCTTGATAAGATTTGATGGCGGCATTGACCGCTTGTTGAGCGGAGTCTCTGGCTTTGAGTTGAGAGGCATATTGAGCTTTTCTGGCACTCAGATCGCGGGTGCGATCGTCCAAATCCTGCTGGGGTTGAGCGCCTTGCTCGACTAGAAAAACAGAACGCTCGTGATTTTTTTGTGCTAGCTCCAGTTCGGCTTTAATATTTTGTACGTCCGCTTCTGCTCTAGCGAGATTCGCCCTAGCTTCTTCTACTTGGGCGGCTGTTCTGGCTGTTTCCGCTTCGGCTGCTCTTAAGTCGGCTTGTGCTGCATTGAGGTTAGCACGTTCTACGTTGACTTGGGCGGCGGCGGCTCTTACGTCTTCTTGCTCTCTGGTGGGTTGCAGTTCGACGATTCTTTTTCCAGACGTTACGCGATCGCCATTATCTACAAAAATTCGCAATATTCGACCGTCAATGCGCGGGGCTAAGCGAACCCTTTGTTTGGCTTCGAGATTGCCTACATATTCGCTGCTTTCAATAATTGTTCCTGTGGCAACTGTCTGCCATTTTACGGCGATGGTTGGCGGGCCGGCAGCTTTTCCTAGAGGTTGGCTGGGAGCGCAGGCCGCACTAAGTAGAGAGAGGGCAATAGCGGCACCCACGACTGGCTTGGAGAATGGGAGGTTGAGAGAAACCATTGTTAATTCAGCGCGGTTGGACGCAGCGTGTAAGGGTTAATGTCCTTCGAGACTCTCCTGTTAAAGCGAAGCTAGAAGCTTAGCAGGGGAGTACGTCAATGAAATATCACTTGCTTCGAGAATTAATTTTGTTTGTTGCTCATTTTTCTATCTTTGGATAGATGTAATTTTTAATAGATAGATCGAAAGCTTAAAAATTCATCTTTTTCCAATTAATGGAACATTATATCCATCCTTTCTAAATTAGTGAATTGCTTCTGAGGTTTTTTAGGCGATAAGTGACCAGAGATACAAATCAGAAAAACGATTCAAATTAATCAATAGAATTCATCGAGTTATTTCGAGGTTGCCTTCGATGGGGATGTTACATTCGCTGGGAGAGTGACTAACTGGCACTGCACCATTCGCTTAGCTAGGGTGACGTATTCTAGCCTACCTCCGCTAATTTGGTATTCTTGTCTAGGGCTAGGAAGATGTCCTATAGGTGCGTCGAGACTATAGGTTAAATTCTCTTTAAAAGAGATCCATTCTTGTTGTTTTCGCCAGCCGATGCGATCGCCAAATTTTTCGTAAGCATCTACATCTACTAAACGTCCTGGTTTATTTCCTGTTTCTATAAAAATTGGAAATTGGACGCTAAAACCAAACCGTCCTTGAGAATATTCTTTCCAAAGATTATCAATGGTTTTTAAATCCCAACAGGAAAAATTGTCTAGATTTTGCGCTGCTAGCCAACCTTGCCCTTCTCGACCTGCTGCTTGTAACATTAATTGTTCAGTTCTGTCGTTAGCTCTACGCCATTGTCCAGTCGCCAATAATTGACGCAAGGGATTATAGTTTATGCGAGTTTCGGGCGAAATCAGGGAAGGATCGTTGCTCGATTGGGCGTTAGTCTGAGAAAGGAGTTGAGCCAATGCACCGCTTGCAGGTAACAAGCACAAAGTCAAAGCTAGCACTAGCTTTTTCATTGCCGTCATTCTAGTCATAATTCTATTAGCTTGAATTTTAGCTATTTAGAGGGAGAATTAGAAGTCAAAGAATAGCACGATCGCAAGTTTGTTTCTTCGGGCGCTGTGCCACCTTTTGGTGCAAAATGATCGAAGATATTTCAAGGGAACTTTCCCAGTATGACATTCACCTGGACTCGACATCATATTCTCGCGCTAGCTGACTGGGTTCCCCAGGAGTACGATATCGTACTACAAACCGCTTCAAGTTTTCGCGAAGTTCTCTCAAGGCGGACGAAGAAAGTTCCAGCGTTACAGGGACAGGTGGTGACGAATTTGTTTTTTGAACCCTCAACGCGCACTCGCAGCAGTTTTGAACTGGCAGCCAAACGCCTATCAGCAGATATTCTAAACTTTTCTCCAGGAAGTTCTTCGCTCACCAAGGGAGAAACCATTCTCGATACGGCAAAAACCTATCTGGCAATGGGAACCGATATCATGGTGATTCGTCACCAACAAGCAGGCGTTCCCAATGCGATCGCACAGGAAATGGATCGCCTCAACACAGGAGTCAGCGTTTTTAATGCGGGTGACGGACAACACGAACACCCTTCCCAAGCATTGCTCGATTTATTTACCCTTACTTCCCTACTTGACCCCGAAAATCCCCGCACAGAATTGCTCAAAGGAAGAAAAATTGCTATTGTCGGAGATATTTTGCACTCAAGAGTTGCAAGGTCTAACATTTGGAGTTTAACGGCGACAGGAGCAGAAGTCCATTTAGCCGGCCCGCCAACGCTAGTACCTAAATTATTTTCAGATCTGGGTAATTCTTCCTCTTCGGGTAAATTAGTCTTGCATTGGGAGATTGAACCCGCCTTGCAGGATGCTCATTTTGTCATGACGTTGCGATTGCAAAAAGAACGCATGAGCGAGAATTTATTGCCTAGTTTGCGCGAATATCATCAACGATACGGGATTACGCGCGATCGCCTCAAACTCTGTCACAATGATGTCAAAGTTCTCCATCCTGGCCCCGTCAACCGAGGCGTAGAAATTGATTCCGATTTGATGGATGACCCTGCTTTAAGTCTGATTTCTGAGCAAGTTACTAACGGGGTAGCGGTGCGGATGGCACTTTTGTATTTGATTGGCAATCTTAAGGCTGGTTGAAAATCTGATTCGCGATCGCTGACTAATTTTGAGCGAAAGAAAGTTCATAATGATAAATATAGCAATTCTCATTTGGCTACTGTAGTTCATCTATTTGAGAAACGCTATATTTTAATTTTCATAAACATTGCCATTTTGGCAACATTATCTATATTGATCGATCTAAACTCAGATTGATCGATATAGTAACGAATTCTGAGAGAAAAGCGATCTCAGAGTAATAGATTATCTTCGTCAATTAAATTAGGAAAATTGGGTATGAGCCATCCTTTCGATTTAAATATTACCGATTTAGAAGCACTTGAAATAGTCTTTGAAGACGAACTGACCGACGAGGAAGCCGAACGAGTAGGTGGTGGCTCTTTTAGATGCGGTACTCCTAGATTTACTACTCGAGCTATAGGAGAAGAAGGCGGTTGGTGTGGAACTCCTAACCCTTTTCCCAAACCTCAACCGCCAGAAGCGACCACTTTGGCTTTAGGAGAAGAAGGGGGCGATGTATACACCACCTTGGCTATAGGAGAAGAAGGTGGTTTCTGTTGGTAGAAAGGCTGGTTCTAATAAATTTAGGAAATGGTCACAATGATGCAGCCTGCGATCGCGATCACAGGCTGCCTTTTATTTAACTTACTAGAAGCTTCACCAATTGCTCTGTGATGGGAAAATGAGTTTGACGCTCAAAGTACAAAAACATTGGACTCGGATTGGCTTCTAAAAAAACATATTCCTCTTGCGGACTCAAACGCCAATCGATCGCCGTCCACTCTAGCCTAAGCGTTTTAGCAATTGCGATACTTTGCTGTTGGATCGAGTCCGGTAACTCTACAGGAATTAGCTCAGCCTCCAGATCTTCTCGAAAATCCAACGAACCACTGCGAATTTCTGCCGAGTAAACTGACTCGCCAATCACATAAGTACGAATATTCGTGCCAGGGATGTACTCTTGAATGGTGACAGGAGACAGACTCAATACCTTGTTCAGTCGTTGGGTTTCTAAATGAGCTTCCGTGACAAACTGGGTATGAGCGCCGCCACAAACGGGTTTGAAAATTGCCCGCTCTTGAGAGCGAGTAAATTCAATTACTTCATTAGGATCGTTGCTAATTAAAGTAGCAGGAATTCTGACTCCGATTTGTTGAACCGCCCTCAGTTGCAGGGGTTTTTCCTGGTGAAATTGGTATGCTTGCCAAGAATTTACCCATTTTGCCGGACAAGCTTGGATGAGCGTGCGTAAGGCACTCATCGAGTCTCTATAAGCGATTGTTTGTTTTTCTGTATCTTTTAGCGAGGGAACGTAAACGCTAGAGATAGTCCGCCAAAAAACGCTTTTGATGTCTAGCAATGATAACTTGCGCCCTCCCGCTAGAGTGAGACTGCCTAAGCAAGAATCGGGTTGCCAAGACATTCGCAACTGCGTCGGGAATAAGCGAGTATCTAAATAGTCTACCGTCGCTCCTGATCGGGTCAGCACCTCGTACATATGAGCTACATGAGCATCTTCAGAATTACCTAGAATTAAAATGTTCATCGGCATCTTACAAAATAGCGATCGCGATGGTAAATAAAGACATTACCACAATGACCAAAAAAGAGCGATCGCGCTTTGACCGGAGCCACAATACAAGTAAGTTAATCCAAAATCGAAAATCCAATGACTTTTGGCATAACTCCTTTTCCAAGCACGACAACGCAAAGCGATCGCAATAGTTTTAAAATCCAGTTTGCCCCTCTATCACTCGATGAAGTTTACAGTCTAGCTGACGATCCTGCCAATGGTGCAATTGTAGTGATGAGCGGTACAGTTCGCCAGCAAACCGATAGAAAACCCGTTCGTTCCCTCGAATATCAAGCTTACGAACCGATGGCGATCGCAATTTTTCGTCAGATTGCCCATGAAATTTTTCAAAGATGGACGGATACTAATCGCGTCGTCATTCACCATCGCATCGGACGCTTGCAGATTGGAGAAATTAGCGTCTTAGTTGCAGTGGGTTGTCCCCATCGAGGAGAAGCGTTTGCAGCTTGTCGCTACGCGATCGATACTCTTAAGCACAACGCTCCTATTTGGAAAAAAGAATATTGGGCAGACGGTTCTAGTAGCTGGGTGAGTATCGGGGCTTGCGAACAAACCGATGGAATGTGTTGATTTTTTAACAAAGTATTACAGATAGTTTCAGTAGATCACAAAGTTTTTTCCAGAAGTGCGATCGCGATCTTTGGCGCTACTTTTGTCGGACTCGTTGCCATTGCCTCTGCTCTAGCTGCTTGGGGGCTGATTAGCCTGTAAGCAACCGAGGCAGTTTTATAAAAAACTGAAAAAATTTACAATACGTAATAAACAAAGGTTCCTCGGCATTGTATAAAAGTAACTTGTAGGTGAAAAAAAGACAGGCGAAAGTTAATTCAAACGCCTAAGTACGCCTTCAAGAGGTTCATGACCCAAACGTGAAGTTTTCTCAGAGTTCTTAAAAAAACTTTAAGAAAAGCTGAGAAAGACACAAAATAAGAGAAGTTTTTTCATGAACCTTCTAAGTTGCTTAAGCTGCTTAGAAAGACTCAATTGAGATTCCCTTTTGTAAAGCAAAGCTCAACTTACTCAAGTAGGAGATACATCGAATGTTTGACGCATTTACCAGGGTTGTTTCCCAAGCTGACGCTCGCGGCGATTTTGTTTCTGCTGCTCAGATCGATGCTCTTAGCAAAATGGTTGCTGATGGCAACAAACGCCTGGACTCAGTAAACCGGATCACTGGCAGCGCTTCGGCTATCGTTGCTAACGCGGCTCGCGCTCTGTTCGCAGAACAGCCCCAATTGATTACTCCTGGCGGTAACGCTTACACCAGCCGTCGCATGGCTGCTTGCTTGCGCGACATGGAAATCATCCTGCGCTACATTACTTACGCTACCTTCACTGGCGATGCTAGCGTGCTCAACGATCGCTGCCTGAACGGCCTGCGCGAAACTTATGTGGCTCTAGGCGTTCCTGGTGCTTCCGTTGCTGCTGGCGTACAAAAGATGAAAGATGCTGCTATTGCGATCGCTAACGACCGTGCTGGCATCACCCAAGGCGATTGCAGCGCTCTGATGGCTGAAATTGCTAGCTACTTCGACCAAGCTGCTGCTGCTGTTGCTTAATAGCAGTCATCAAAGACTTACAGGTTAAACAGGTTGTCTTTACAACACCATTTCTAGGAAAATTTTGCAAAACAATCGGGAGATATCAAAACTATGAAAACCCCTTTGACTGAAGCTGTTGCCTCTGCTGACTCTCAAGGTCGCTTCCTGAGCAGCACCGAAATGCAAGTTGCTTTTGGTCGTTTGCGTCAGGCTTCTTATGGCTTGCAAGCTGCTAAAGCGTTGACCTCCAATGCTCAAGGGTTAATCAACGGTGCCGCCCAAGCCGTTTACAACAAGTTCCCCTACACCACCCAAATGCAGGGAGCGAACTACGCAGCAGATCAGCGCGGTAAAGACAAGTGCGCTCGCGACATCGGTTACTACCTCCGCATGGTTACCTATTGCTGTATTGCTGGCGGTACTGGCCCGATGGACGAATACCTAATCGCTGGTATTGCTGAAATCAACAGCACCTTTGAATTGTCTCCTAGCTGGTACGTTGAAGCTCTCAAGTACATCAAAGCTAACCACGGTCTGAGCGGCGATGCAGCAGTCGAAGCTAACTCTTACATCGACTATGCAATTAACGCCCTGAGCTAATTTAGCTCCATAAAGTCCTTCTGACCCGGAAAGGCGGGGGGTTGTTAGCAAAAGGGTTAGCAATCGTTTGCCTCTCCGGGTCTTGTTATATCTAAAAAAACAGCTAAGAGGCAAATATGACCAGTCTGACAGCAGCCCAACGGTTAGGAATCGAACCTTTTTCTGAAGCAGCGCCAGTCGAGTTGCGCCCCGATGCAACAGCAACCGATAAAGAGGTAGTCATCCGAGCCGTTTATCGGCAAGTTCTAGGCAATGCTTATGTAATGGAGAGCGAACGGCTAACCGTTCCCGAATCCCAATTCAAACAGGGAAATATTTCTGTTCGAGAGTTTGTGCGCCAGGTAGCCAAATCAGCCCTGTATCGCTCTCGATTTTTCGACAACTGCCCTCGCTATCGAGCCATTGAATTAAATTTCAAACATTTCCTCGGTCGCGCTCCAGAAAGCTATGAAGAGATGGCGGCTCACAGCCAGTTGCTTGACGGGAGCGACTACGATGCGGAAATTGATTCTTATCTCGATTCGCAAGAGTATCAAGACAACTTTGGCGAATGGCTCGTGCCTTACTATCGAGGGTTTGCCACCGAAGGGCTTCAGAAAATGGTTGGCTTTACCCGTATTTTCCAACTGTATCGGGGATATGCCAATAGCGATAAAGCTCAAATTGGCGGTGGAAAACAGCCCCGTTTGAACCGAGAAGTCATCCAAAATACTGCTTCGCCTATCTATATTGGGTCTACGGGCACCGTTATTGCTGGTACTTCTGGCGGTAGCCGAGGAAAGTTTTATCGGGTACGAGTCTTGCAAGCTCCGAAAGTCGGTCGTATGGCAAGAATTCGGCAAAGCAACCAAGAATACCTCGTTCCCTACGAGCAATTGTCTGACAAATTGCAGCAGATTAACCGTCAGGGCGGTCAGGTAACAAGCATTACGGCTGCTTAAGAGCGTTCATTGAACTCTGTTTTAATTGAGGAGATTTCAAAATGGCGATTACAGTAGCAGCATCTCGGCTGGGTACCTCAGCTTTTAGCGAGGCGGCTCCTGTTGAGTTGCGCCCCAATTGGTCTCAAGATGACGCTGAAGCCGTCATCCGCGCCGCCTATCGTCAGGTAATGGGAAACGATCACCTGATGTCGAGCGAACGTTTAACGAGTGCTGAGTCTCTGTTACGCAATGGCGCTATTAGCGTTAAAGACTTTGTTCGCGCTTTGGCCCTCTCAGAACTGTATAAGGAAAAGTTTTTCTACTCGAATCCGCAGAATCGGTTTATTGAGTTGAACTATAAGCACCTGTTAGGGCGAGCGCCCTACGATCGCTCAGAGATTGCTTATCATAGCGATCTTTATAACCATAAAGGTTACCAAGCTGAGATCGATTCTTATCTCGATTCTCCTGAGTATCAAGAAAACTTTGGCGAGTCAATCGTCCCTTACTATCGAGCATTTGCGACCCAACGGAACCAAAAAACCGTGGGTTTCAGCCGCATCTTCCAACTCTATCGGGGATATGCGAGCAGCGATCGCTCTCAAGGAACACAAACAGCTAGACTGGCGCGAGAAGTTTCTCAGAATACTGCTTCGCCCGTCCATATTGGTTCGACCAAAGAAGTCCTTGCTGGCATTCCTGGTGGCAGTCGCGGACATTTCTATCGAGTGAGGGCCGTTCAAGCTCCGACGGCCGGACGTATGGCAAGAATTCGCCAAAGCAATCAAGAATACCTGGTGTCCTACGAGCAGTTGTCTGACAAATTGCAACAAATTAACCGTCAGGGCGGCAAGGTAATCAGCATTGCACAGGCTTAAAAACGTTAGATTTTGGTTTTAAAAAAGGAGAATTGTAAGTGGCTATTACAGTAGCAGCATCTCGCTTAGGAACATCCGCTTTTGATGGGGCATCTCCGGTAGAGTTACGCCCTAATTGGTCGCCAGATGACGCTAAGGCAGTGATTCGTGCCGTCTATCGCCAGGTAGTCGGTAACGAGTACATCATGGAGTCCGAGCGTCTAAAAAGTGCAGAGTCGCTTTTGGCTAACGGCTCTCTCAGCGTTCGAGAATTCGTTCGGGCCGTAGCGAAATCAGAACTTTACAAATCCAAGTATTTCTACAACAATTTCCAGACTCGGACGGTCGAACTGAACTTCAAACACTTGTTGGGACGCGCTCCCTACGACGAGTCGGAGTTCAGCTATCACCTCGATCTCTATCAAAATAAAGGTTACGAAGCCGATATCGATTCCTATATTGATAGCGAAGAGTATCTAGAGAATTTTGGAGAGAATGTTGTCCCCTACTATCGCGGCTTTGCCACCCAGACGGGACAAAAGACAGTAGGATTTACCCGTATGTTCCAGCTATATCGCGGTTATGCCAATAGCGATTGTTCGCAACTCGGAGGCGGTGCGCCTCGTCTGGCAAGCGATCTGGGTCAGAATACTGCGTCTGCGGTGGTGGCACCGGGCAATACGTATAAGGCTTCTCGCTCTCGTAACTTGGGTGTAGGGACTACTCCTACCAAGGCCTTGGGGGGTTCCCTTCCCTTCGGCTCTCCTAGCAAAATCTACCGCATTGAAGTGTCGGGGATGACTGGGCCAGGATATCCCAGAGTTCGTCGGGGCAGCAAAGCTTTCTTTGTTTCCTACGAACAACTCAACAACACCTTAGAGCAAATTAATCGTCAAGGTGGCAAAGTGGCGAGTATTACTCCCGCTAGTCTCTAATTTAAGGTAAGGGGGAGATAGGAATTGGGGAAAGCTTGACTGTTTGAGCGCCATCAATCTTCAATTTCTAATTCCCCACAGCTTAGTACTTTTTTGAGAAAACAAAATTAGGAAACATCAAAAATATGCTTGGCCAATCTGCAATCGTTAATGCTTCGGATAATCCATCGAGTAGCCGTATCTTCGTCTATGAAGTTACAGGACTGCGGCAAAATACAGACAACGATCAAAACAGTTACCCTTTTCGCTCCAGTAGCAGTGTCTTTATTAAAGTGCCTTACAAGCGCATGAATGAGGAGATGCAACGGATTCTTCGCATGGGTGGCACAATTGTTAGGATTAAATCTTCAACATCTGATTCACAGCCAGGCGAGCAATCTGAATAATGCAGTGTAACGCCGATCAGATTTTTGAATCTAACTCATCAGCAGGTGCTTCATCTGCCGATAACCCGTCTTTAACTATCGAGGGTGCGATCGCCAATCTCAAGCAAAGAGAAGACTTGGGACAGCGTTACTATGCGGCTTGGTGGCTCGGTCGTTTTCGAGTCAGGGAAGCAGAAGCAATTGAGGCTTTACTAGAAGCATTAGAGGATGAGACGGATAGAACGCCCGATGGGGGCTATCCTCTGCGGAGAAATGCAGCAACGGCATTAGGAAAATTAGGCGATCGCCAAGCTGTAGCGCCATTGATTCAATGCCTGGAGTGCGAAGACTACTACGTCCGAGAATCAGCCGCCCAAGCGTTAGAAATGCTCGGCGATCCATCAGCCATTCCCTCGCTAGTCAAACTACTGGATGGAGGCGTAGAAGCAGCCCAACAAGTTCCTGGCAAGCCCCATCTGGTTCAACCCTACGAGGCGATTATCGAGGCACTGGGAACCCTACAAGCCAAAGACGCGATCGCGCCGATCGAACCTTTCCTGGAACACTTCGTTGAAAAGGTGCAGTATGCGGCGGCAAGGGCAATGTATCAATTGACAGGGAATCCCATCTACGGAGAACGCCTTGTTCAAGCTTTAGAGCAGGATGATTTGCAATTGCGGCGATCGGCTTTAATGGATTTGGGGGCGATTGGGTATTTACCTGCCGCCGACGCGATCGCAGATACGTTAGCAGAAAATAGCCTCAAACTCATTTCACTTAAAGGATTGCTAGAAACGCATTTAGAAAATCAGTCAATAGACTCTGCTTTATCTCAAGAAAGCATTCAAGTGATGGTGCTGATGGATAAGCTTTTGTAGATAAAACGTATGAACGAGAAAGAATTGCTAGAAATTCTTAAAATGTCCCAATAAGGAGCAAAAAAATTCAAAGAAATGAGTGATTTTGCTACCTTAATAGCTCAAAAGTTGCAAAACAAGAGAAAAGCTAGACAGATTGCCCCATGATGAATTCTGTACTATCAATGGTGACAAGCGAAGAAGTTAAAGCGCTGATTCAAGCTGTTGAGGATGCTGATTCTGCCGATGGATTATTAGAGGCTGTGAAAGCATTGGCGGCAGTTCGTCACGAAGCTGCAATTCCTACGCTCATTGAAGTGTTAGGTTATAACAATCCAGGTGCCGCCGTTGCCGCAGTAGACGGATTGATCGATATCGGAGAAGTTGCAGTCTCTTACCTGTTAGAAAAAATCGATGGCTACAATTATGGGGCAAGGGCTTGGGCAACTCGTGTCTTGGCCGGTATTGGCGATCCTCGTGCTCTCGATCTACTGTTAGATGCTGCCAGTAATGATTTTTCTTTGAGCGTGCGTCGGGCTGCTGCTAAAGGATTAGGCAATATTCGCTGGTTACAATTGCCAGTAGAGGAAATATTACCTGCTAAAACCAAAGTTCTCGATATTCTATTGCTAGTCTCTAGAGATGTCGAATGGGTGGTACGTTATGGGGCTGTTGTAGGGTTGCAATCGCTTTTGACTGCTACAGCCGCAACGTTGCCTGATTTTCAACGACAAATTTTTGAGCGATTGGGAGAAATGCTGGAAATAGAGCCGGAATTAGTCGTTCGCGTCCGCGTACAGTTAGCTCTTCAACAAATTAAAGGGATATAGAAACTCTCTCCATTCCTGAGTAGACGTTAAATTTTTGTCCCCGTAAAAAACCAATTAAGGTAATTCCAAATTCTCGTGCCAGAGAAACCGCTAAACTACTCGGTGCAGAAACGGCACAGACAAGCGGAACGCCAGCAGAAATACACTTTTGCAGAATTTCAAAACTTGATCGCCCGCTAACCATAATAATATGTTGGTCTAGCGGTAATTGATTAGCTAAAAAAGCCGAACCAATCAACTTATCGAGTGCATTGTGTCTTCCGACATCTTCTCGTAGTTTTAAAAGTTGCCCTTGAAAGTCGAATAAAGCGGCTGCGTGTAAACCACCTGTTGCCGTAAAAATTCCTTGAGCAGAACGCAATTTATCCGGCAAGCTATAGATAATTTCGTGTGTAAAAGATTGATGATTAGAAATAACGGGACAACCACGAATTTTTATC
>CAYTUO010000096.1:0-12496 GCA_964441015.1 uncultured Pleurocapsa sp. | reverse complement strand
CTCACTGCTGCCTCCCGTAGGAGTCTGGACCGTGTCTCAGTTCCAGTGTGGCTGGTTGTCCTCTCAGACCAGCTACGGATCGTTGCCTTGGTGTGCCATTACCACTCCAACTAGCTAATCCGACGCGAGCTCTTCTTCAGGCGGGTTTCCCCTTTTACGTTGCGGCGTATCCGGGATTAGCCACCGTTTCCAGTGGTTGTCCCAGTCCTAAAGGCAGATTCTCACGCGTTACTCACCCGTCCGCCACTAGGGTTTGCACCCCCGTTCGACTTGCATGTGTTACGCATACCGCCAGCGTTTATCCTGAGCCAGGATCAAACTCTCCATGTTGTGATTAGAGTTTGTGGCTCCGAGAACTAACTGTTCCGGAATCCTCAAATTGTTTTGATGTCTTGGGAGGTTCCCAAAAAATCAATGCTTTTAACGAGGATTGGATGTTCGATTGGCTTTTAAACTATTAATTTGTCTAGGTTCGGCGCGTCTTTGTGCTTCCTCGACACCCTCTTAATACTATTTTAGCGCAGTGAAGAGGACAAGTGTACTATGAAAGGGGCGATCACCTTCCGAACCCCTTAAGTAATACAATTATCCTATACTTCAACGATAACATTCACTTACCATCGCCGAACTTCGCGCTCTTTCACAGCACCAATGCTTACTTTATTCCCAACGCCCGCATTTTTGCTGTTTCCTGCCGCACTAACCTGCCTCCGAGTACGGCGATGCGAGGGTTTGGTGGATCCCAGGGAATGTTTGTCATCGAAAGCGCGATCGCCATATAGCTTCAACTCGTAATCTTTTATGCTACAAGAAGAAGTGCGGAATGTGGGCTTTAATTATCTGAAGAGGATGTAAATTTTTCTTTCAAACTTTGTATAAATAATTGAATGGCTAAAAGAATCAATCCCAGGGCAACAAAACCAAAGAGAAATGTTCCCAAAGAAGCCACACCTACCACTAAAGTCCGAACAGCAGCCGAAATTCTCACGACCAGTTGATTAGTAGAAGTGACAGGTTTAGTCGCAAAAGTATGAGCAATGGAATAGGTCAGAAAATACAGCGCGATCGCTAACGATCCAGACATCACTGAACCGATTAAACACCGTAAAGGCGTTACTTTCTCAACCTTAGCATCAACTGATGAATCTTTTTTTTCTGTTGAATTAGTCATTGGTGAGAAGGTGATTGGTGAGAAGGTGGATATGAAACTAGATAGAATCGACCTGAATTCCGGCACTCGACAACTGTGCGACCCAAAATTCTAAATCTAGGTGAGGAATTGCCTCTCTAACTTGCATTTTCAGGGTTTCTGCTCGTTCTTTTGATTCGCATAGAGCAAATACAGTCGGGCCCGAACCCGACATCATGGTTCCCAGACACCCGACTTTTTGGAAAGCTTCACGCAATTGCGCTACTTGAGGAAATTCAGGTAAAACAACCTTCTCTAAATCATTGTGCAATAATTTTCCGATGCTAGTGAGATCTTTATGAGTAATCGCGTTAACTAAGGGGCCTGAATGTACTTTAGCAGTACGTGATCGCACGCCTTCTCGATCGGAAATATAAGAACTGCCAAATCGCTTTTTATAGGTTTGATAGGCCCATGCAGTAGAGACAGACAGACTGCGGTATTTTGCTAAGACAACCCACGGGTTATCGAGATCGATAATGGGATCTAATTGTTCTCCTCTTCCTGTGGCGATCGCTGTTCCTCCAGAAATGCAAAAAGGAACGTCCGAACCGATTTTCGCTGCGAGGGTTTGTAATTCGGGTACGGTCAGTCCGAGTTCCCAGATGAGATTTAATCCTACTAAAACTGCTGCCCCATCGGTAGAACCGCCTGCTAAACCCGCCGCTACGGGGATGTTTTTGTCAATGGTAATGTCAACTCCGCCATAGTTAGCAAATATCTTGGGATATTCTTGTTGCATTAACTCGGCGGCGCGATAGGCTAAATTACTTCGATCTAGGGGAACTTCAGGTGAGTCGCAATGCAAGCGAATTTGTTCGGTTCCGTTGGGACGCAATTCGATGAGATCTGCTAGGTCGATACTTTGAAGAATCATCACCAGTTCGTGATATCCATCAGGGCGATCGCCGATAATTTCTAGATACAAGTTAATTTTTGCCGGGGCAATTAAGGTATATGAGTGCATATGTATTATGAGCGAGATGAGGTCGGCAATACCTAATTTATTATTGACTAAATTTGTCTTTTTCCTAATGATTTTCTTCAAAGAGACAATTGCTCAAATCGATCCATTCTTGCAAGCTTAATTCTTCGGCGCGACTTTGAGGATTAATCTTTAATGTTGTTAATACTTGCTCCAAGCGATCGCTCTCGATGATTGATTTCAAGTTATTGCGTAGCATTTTCCTTTTATTGGCAAATCCAATCTTAATTAAAGTTTGTAAAAATTGAGGATTCTTAGCTGGATTTTCCTGGACTTTAGGTTGCAATCGGATCACGGCTGAATCGACTTTAGGGGGTGGATAAAAATCTCTGGCAGGAACTTCACAAATGAGTTCGCAGTCAGCTAAATATTGAACTTGTACTGAAAGGGCACCATAGGCTTTAGTCCCCGGTTTAGCTGCTAATCTTTCAGCTACTTCTTTTTGCAGTAGCAGCACGATTAAGTCATAGTTTTTGGCAATGGGTTTGGCAATTGTCCCTAAAAGTTTTTCTAGAATTGGGCCGGTAATGTTATAGGGAATATTGGCAACGACTTTATTAGGATTTTGGAAGTTAGAAAAGTTAGCAAGATTGGCATCTAAGTCTAGAGATAGGATATCGCCTTGTAAGAGGAAAAAATTTGCTTTTTTACCGAAACTTTTAACGAGTTTTTGACACAAATAGCGGTCAATTTCAACGGCAACAACCGATTGAACTACTGGCAAGAGTTGGCGCGTGAGAATACCAGTTCCGGGCCCAATTTCTAGGACGCGATCGCTCCCTTTGAGTTCGGCAGCTTCAACAATTCGGTTTAGCGCTGTTTCGCTGCGTAACCAGTGTTGGGCAAATCGTTTGCGAGGTCGAGCCGTTATTTCCATGTTACAGTTACGAAGAATCATTAAATAATTGCAGAATTGAACGTTCAGAATTGAGAATTCACATGGCTTCATTTTTATTTATTACTGACTTAGACTATACGCTGGTTGGCGATGATGTTGCCTTAAAAACTCTCAACCAAAAACTCAGTCAGCACCGTCAGGAATCTGGAACAAAAATTGTGTATGCGACTGGGCGATCGCTTTACCTTTACCGACAACTTGCCAGCGAAAAACGGCTTTTATCTCCAGATGCTTTAATTACCTCTGTGGGGACTGAAATCTATTTTGACTCTACTGAGGAAAATTTTGACCCCCAATGGGCAGAAATCTTATCACAAGGATGGGATAGAGATGAGGTTAGCGCGATCGCGAGTCGTTTTGCCGATCTAGTTCTTCAACCGCAATCGGAACAAAATTCTTTCAAAGTCAGTTATTACCTAACCCCACAGGCAGCAAAAGAAGTTCTCCCTCGATTAGAATCCGCTTTATCCCACAATAGCTTACAAACTAAATTAGTTTACAGTGGCGATCGCGATCTCGATATTCTACCCCACAGAGGAGATAAAGGACTCGCCGTACAATTTCTGCGACAAAAATGGGAAATTGATGCCCAACAAACCGTCGTCTGCGGTGACTCTGGCAACGATATTGCCCTATTTCAGGGAGAAGAACGAGGGGTGATCGTTGGCAATGCCAAACCAGAACTACGACAATGGTATCAAGAAAACCAAACCGATTATCGTTACCTTGCCCAAACTTACTACGCCAACGGTATCCTAGAAGGTCTACAATACTTTAACTTTCTTGAATAGTTTTTCCTCTGTAGCTCTGTGTCTGGAGTGCGATCTAAAAAATGATTAATTACCTCAAAGGCAAGATAATTGAAATCCTCAAAAATACCAACAATCGCATCATCCTCATTCTAGAAGTTAATCAAATTGGCTATGAGGTACAAATTCTTTCTCGTCTGGCGCGAAAACTATCTACAGATAATTCAGAAACTATCCAAATCTTTACTCATTTACAAATTCAAGAATATCGACAAATTCTTTATGGTTTTGCTTCCGCAGCAGAAAGAGATTTATTTCGTCAATTAATTAGCGTGAGTGGGATTGGGACACAATTAGCTATTGCTCTCATCGATACCTTGGGATTAGAAGAATTAGTTCAAGCGATTGTTACGGGAAATATTAAAATGCTTTCTAAAACCCCTGGCGTGGGAACAAAAACCGCAGAAAGAATTGCCTTAGAACTCAAAACTAAGCTAGCACAATGGCGGCAATTAGTTGGCGTGACTGTCTCTACTACATCAGCGATTCCTTCTGCTGACATCCTTGAAGATGTTGAGATGACTTTGTTAGCTTTGGGATATTCTAACGAAGAAATTAACCAAGCATTATCTGCTTTGAGTCGGGATAATCAATTGTTAAAAAATCCGAATGTGGAAGATTGGATTAGAAGCGCGATCGCGTGGTTGAGTGAGGCTCTCCCGACACCTTGAGGCAAAATGTATAATAGAATACAATATTCTAAAGATGGGTTACTGCTCGGCAAGTAAATTCTGGTCTGAAATTGATGAATTATTGCCCGCGCCTAACCCATACTCGAATCATAAGATTTTCTTATCATCATAAGTACGTGAGAGCCAACTTGCAACTCTCGACGCGATTCAAATTCTTTGTGTTGCAGGCGATCGCCTCTTGTCAGCATCGGGCCAATGAATCGAGTTAGGGAGTTTTTACCCAGACGCGATCGCGGCTACTCTAGCTATTTTACTCCCTTTACCTGACAGAGAAGCTAATCGTCAAGAGCTTGTTCCTATTTTGCTCGTCAATCGCCAAGTACTTGAATAGATGCGATCGCACCCTTAACTACTGAAAGAAACTCTTAGATACATCTATGAACTTCCAACGTCGCAATCTCCTGGTAACATTAGGTGCGGGTTTGACTGGATTTTTCTCTACCAAAGCGATCGCTTGCTCAACCAACCTTCCTTGGCTAGGTTAACCTGTAAGCACCGTCGGAATCCAAAAGGTTGAGATAGAGGAATGATACCTGTGGGGTAGTACCGTTGAGGAGATGCTTACCTTTGTTGATACCGGGTTGGTCGATTGGAAGTACGGACTGGGCACATTCGAGCAATCGACTCCTTGGGGCAGAGTTTTAGGTCATGGCGGCGACGATCCTGGATATCAAGCAGGCAGGTTTTATTTTCCCGATCGCGACATTACTGCTGTCTATCTAATTAACCGACAATACGAGATAGAAAACTTGGATTAATTGTACTGGGTGCAACCGGACTGTTGTTGAAACGCGATCATCTACGGCGCTGACTCGCGCCAAGAAACTTGCATTTCTTGTCGGGGGAATAAAGGCGATGGCGATCAGGTTTTCACTCATCAAGAATTATTAGAAGATACTGCATATCAGTTAGCTAATTTAAAATGATTAATGGCTATTCTCTTTTATCACTGTCAAAACTTTTATCATTTGAGATTAGAGCGCTAACTCTTTGTAATAAAAGATGGGGTTGTATGGGTTTAAGTAAGTAATCATCTATCCCCTGTTGCGAGAGTTCTTGCCAGTCTATTGAGGTGATGCGATCGCTTAACAGAAGGATTTTAATCGCTCTAGTTGTCTGTAATCTTTTGAGTGTTTTACTAATATGATAAACATCGGGGATGTTGCGATTGACAATCGCCAGAGAGGGACGAAGAAGCTCAATTTGTCCTATCGCAGTCGTACTATCAATTAACCAGACGACTTGATAGGTTGCTGCTGTCAGGAGTTCACACATTAAGGTAGCAATTTCTTCATCTCTTTCGATTAAAACAATACTTTTTCCTTCAGGAGATGGGGTATCTTCAACTTTTGCAACAGGAATTGTCTTTAGCTGACGATGCAATTGGTTAGGCAGACGAACGGTAAAAATTGACCCTTTCCCTACCGTTGATTCGACTTCAATGGTTCCTCGATGTAATTCCACTAATTGTTTTGTCAATGCCAACCCCAATCCCGTCCCGCCGTAAGTACGCTGGAGGGATTTTTCTAGCTGTTGAAACTTTTCAAACAAGAGGGGCAATTGATGTTCAGAAATGCCAATTCCTGTGTCTTCTACTTGAAAAACAGCTTGGCGCTCTTCTCGCCATACTCTTAAAATTACTGTTCCTTCAGGGGGAGTGAATTTAATAGCATTTTTGAGCAGATGAAAGAGAATTTGTTGAACTCGTTCTGGATCGGCATAGAAGCGATCGCGTCCTTGTTCGACTCGAAAATCTAATTGTAAATGAATTTGTTGGTGGTTAGCTTCTGCTTGAAGATTTTTGAGAATTTTGCGAACCAGACTTTGCAGTGAGAACTCTTTGATATCTAATAATAATTTTCCTGCTTCTAGTTGAGAAAAATCTAAAATTTCATTAATTAATTCTAGTAATTGTTTGCCACTGTCCTGAATCATTTGTAGGTACTGTCGCTGTTTTTCTAGCGAGAGAATAGCCCCTTTCTTAGACCAGTGTAATAAAGTTCCCGACAATCCAATAACGCTAGTTAAAGGAGTCCGCAATTCATGACTCATATTGCCTAAAAATTCGCTTTTAGATTGATTGGCAGCTTGAGCAGCAAGTAAGGTATCGCGAAGTTCTTGAGTGCGTTCGATGACTCGTTGTTCAAAAGTATTTTTTTGCTGCTGCACTTGAGCATATAATTGGGCTTGGAAAATAGCAATGGCTAAATGTTCTCCAATTTGTCCTAGAAAGTTTTTTTCACTTTCAAACCATTGACGAGTCTCGAAACATTGGTGAGCGATCAACAGTCCCCACAGTGTTTTTTCTACTACAATAGGCGCTATTAATTTAGCTTTTATATCGTGTTTCCTGAGTAATTCTGCCAAACAAAATGAAGACAAATAAGCCGTTGCTACATCTTCAATAGCAACCACTAATCCAGTGCGATATTTTTCTTTGTAGCGAGGAATGTAGGTAAAACAATCATCTTCTGCGAGCAAATTTAAAATCGAGGGAATATTATTAGATTCTCTAGATTCATAAGTAATTCGACCCCAACCTAAAGAAGGACGATCTCTGTTAGAAGAATCCCTATTGCCAAATTGATAAATGACCAGGCGATCGACCTGGAGAAAACTTCTGACTTCCCTGACAGCAGTTTCTAAAATAACGGGTAACTCTAAACTTTGACGAATTTGAGTAATGACTTGATTGAGAAGTCGTTCTTGCGCTACCTGTTGGCGGAGTGCGTCTTCTACAGGTTGACAAATAGAAACGTGAGGATAGACAAGTGCTGATGTTCCTGAAGTCTCAGGAGTCAAAATATCTAATAATTGAAAAGTAAAGCGATTCTGGAAGTTAAGATCGCTAGAAAATGGAGTTGGCAGACTTTCTTGCAAGTGTTGTAGCTGTTGAGATAATCTTGCTGTTGTTGCCTGTTCGTTTAGTTGATTAACAAAATTTGCGATCGCTTGCGTATCCCAGGTAATGCTGACTTGATAGAATAAATCCTCTGTTCTTAGTTCCCCTTGCAAAAGTGCCCTAAATTCAGGAGAAAATAGCAAACAAAATCGCTCTCGATATCCTTTCTCCAAAAGACTCGCGTTCTCAACAAAAAACACATCTTCTGTCCAGAAAATTGTTTCTTGTCCTCCCCTAGATGCCATCTGCTGCCACAGGGAACAGAGTCGCTCATACGTATCGCTGGACACAGTTCGGCGTAAGATGGAAGCTTGGGAATTATCCATTACTGCGGTTGGAAGGCACTAAAAATGGCTGATATAGGATCGCACCTCATTATTCACTCTATCTTGAAACCTAATCATTTTTAAAGATAAGAAAATTAAATGCATCGAATTACTGCTGCGCCAGGAGGGTGGAATCCCGATTCAGAAGGGGTTATTTTTATCGAACAAACTCCCGCTTCCATTATTTTACTCACCGCCGCAGATACAGATATTCAAACCTTAGCTGCTTGCGTTTCTCATCTGCCTTCTCAATTTCCGACTTTACGAGTTGTAAATCTCCTACAACTTCAACAACAACTCAGTATCGATGATTATGCAGATGCAGTTTTATCTCAGGCAAAAGTGATTATTCTTCGCTTACTTGGCGGACGTTCTTATTGGTCTTATGGACTAGAAATTTTAAAAGAAACTGCCCAAGAAACAGGCGCTTTTTTATTCATTTTGCCTGGAGACGATCGCCCCGATCCAGACTTAATGAGTCATTCTACTGTTTCTCTAGCAGCCGTCAATCAATTCTGGCGTTATTTAACTGAAGGAGGAAGAGAAAATTGGGTCAATGCCTTAAAATTTATTGCCGACCTTTGCTTGGGATTCACTTACAATCCTTCCCCTCCTCAAGTGGTTCCTCGCGTTGGAATTTATCCTAAAAAGGCAGAAGGCAGATCGTTGTCTATTGCTCAAGTTGGGATCTTGTTTTATCGCGCCCATTATTTAGCAGGAAATACATTACCCATTGATGCACTTTGTCAAGCTTTAACTGATAAAAATTTAGAACCCATCCCGATATTTGTTTCTTCGTTGCGCGATCGCGATGTACAAGAAGAATTAGTCGCTTACTTTCACCCTTCCCAAGAAAACTCGATTCAATTATTACTCAACACAACCAGTTTTTCCTTAGCCAAAATCGGAAACGAAGACTCGTCAGAGTTATGGCAAAAACTCGATATTCCCGTCTTACAGGTTATCTTAAGTAGCACTACAGAAGAACAATGGGAAGGAAGCTTTCAAGGATTAACGCCGCGAGATGTCGCCATGAATGTTGCTCTCCCCGAAGTAGACGGAAGAATTATTACTCGTGCCATTTCTTTTAAATCAGTAAAAACTTGGAACCAAACCTTAGAAACCGATGTCGTCGTTTATCAACCCAGAGGCGATCGCATTAGTTTTCTGGCCGATTTTGTGTACAATTGTACACATTTAAAGCAAACGCCTAAAGCGAAGAGAAAAATTGCTTTAATCCTAGCCAACTATCCCAACCGTGATGGAAGACTGGCTAATGGTGTTGGCTTAGATACCCCTGCGAGTTGTCTTGAAATTCTGAAAGCTTTACAAAATGCTGGTTATTTTGTGCAAAATATTCCTGAAAATGGAGATGAGTTAATCCGACGATTAACTTCTGGCGTAACCAACGATCCAGAAGGCAATGAAATCCGTCCTATCAATCAAAAATTATCCTTAGAAGAGTATCAAGAATATTTCTCTAGCTTGCCAGAAAAAGTCCAAAAAGAAATGAGTGATCGCTGGGGAAGTATCCAAGATAGAGAGACGGGGAGACGAGGAGACGGGGAGAATTTTATGACTTCATTTCCTATTCCTGGAATCCAATTAGGAAATATATTTATTGGCATACAACCATCGCGGGGATACGATCGCGATCCGAGTTTAAACTATCACGCACCCGATTTAGAACCTACCCATGATTATCTAGCCTATTATTATTGGTTAAAGAAACAATTTAAAGCCAACGCGATCGTTCATCTTGGCAAACACGGCAACTTAGAATGGCTACCCGGAAAAAGTCTTGCCTTATCTGAAACTTGTTACCCCGAAATTACCCTAGAAACCCTGCCCAACTTTTACCCATTTATTGTCAACGATCCCGGCGAAGGTTCACAAGCAAAACGCCGTTCCCATGCCGTTATTTTAGATCACCTAACACCTCCCCTAACTCGTGCCGAACTCTATGGAGATCTACAAAAACTAGAAACCTTAATCGACGAATACTACGAAGCACAAAACCTCGATCCTTCTCGACTCAAACTTATTAGCGATCGCATCATCCAACTCATCACCCAAACCCACCTAAACAAAGATCTAAAAATTGATAAATTCGACTCCAACTCCCTCACCCAATTCCTCACCCTTGCCGATGGCTATTTATGCGAACTAAAAGAAGCGCAAATCCGAGATGGATTGCATATCTTTGGACAATGCCCCCAAGGAAAACAACTGCGAGATTTAATCATAGCCATTGCCCGTTCTCCTAATCTCGATCGCCTTGGTTTAACCCGCGCGATCGCCCAAGACCTCAACCTCGACTTCAATCCCCTCACCGCCAACCCCAGCGATAAATTCTGTCTCCCACCAATCACTTCCTCTGCGCCATTCCCCCTTTCCTCCCTTTTTAAGGGAGGTGCCGAAGGCGGAGGGATTGGGGGTTGGGGGGATCACCTCTGCGAGAGATTAAAAAACGCCCGTACTCAAGGCGATACCATAGAAGCAATCGAAGAATACGCCATTGAACTCATAGAAAATCTTCAAAATCCTCTCGGACAAGCAACCCAAAAAGAACTCGAATGGATAAAAAACACCCTTCTCCCTGCCCTCCAAAAAACCCCCCAAGAAATCACTAACCTTCTCAACGGATTAGATGGCAAATACATCCCTAGCGGTGCTTCTGGCGCACCCACCAGAGGAAGACCCGAAGTCCTGCCCACCGGACGCAACTTTTATTCAGTAGACATCCGTGCCATCCCAACCGAAACTGCCTGGGACATAGGACGAAAAGCAGCAGAAACCCTGATCGAACGCTACACCCAAGAAAACGGCGAATACCCCAAAACCCTTGCCATATCTATCTGGGGAACCTCTACTATGCGGACGGGAGGAGATGATGTCGCGCAAGTCCTCGCTTTACTAGGAGTACAACCCATTTGGGATGGTTCGTCTAGAAGAGTCGTAGATTTTGAAATCCTTTCCCCGTCTGCGTTAGGACGACCTCGCGTCGATGTGACCGTTAGGATATCGGGCTTTTTTAGGGACAGTTTCCCCAATATACTCGAACTATTCTATAATGCGATCAATGCGGTGTCAAGCCTAAAAGAAGAAAAAGAAATTAATCCCTTAGCGGCGCAAGTTCAAGCAGACAGCACCTTTTGGCAAGAACAAGGATTAGAAAAAGAACAAGCCAAACAGAAAGCACAATACAGAATATTCGGTTCAAAACCTGGTGCATATGGCGCAGGATTGCAGGGATTAATTGAGGCACAAAATTGGCAAGATGATGAAGATTTAGCGCGTGCTTATATTAACTGGAGTTCTTATGCTTATGACAAGCAGGGAATCGGTCATGCGGTACCAGAAGTTTTTGAACAAAGGCTTAAACAATTGCAAGTTGTCTTGCACAATCAAGATAACCGAGAACACGACTTATTAGACTCGGATGATTACTATCAATTTCAGGGAGGATTAACGGTTGCCGTTCGTGCCTTAACGGGTCAAAATCCGCAGACTTATTTCGGAGACAATTCGATTCCAACTAATCCCAGAGTGAGATTATTAAAAGAAGAAATTGCACGAGTCTATCGTTCTCGCGTCGTCAATCCCAAATGGATAGAAGGTGTCATGCGCCACGGCTATAAAGGTGCTTTTGAAATGGCGGCGACAGTAGATTATTTATTCGCTTATGATGCGACGACCAGATGTGTAGAAGATTTTATGTATCAAGGAGTAGCCGAGGCGTATTTATTGGATGAAAAAGTACAAGCATTTATTCAAGAAAAGAACCCTTGGGCATTAAGAGATATGGCAGAAAGATTGTTAGAAGCCAATCAAAGAGGTCTTTGGCAATCTGTGGGCCAAGAAACCTTAGAGAAGTTGAGAGAAATTGTGCATCAAGCAGAAGGAATTGTCGAGAGGATGAGTGGAAATACAGAAAGTTCGCGATCGCGATAGGAAGTAGCTAGCAGATATACCTAGAAAATCGCTTGGCAAGTTATCTATCTGTGGGTTTGCCGGGTAGCATCGAAGAAACGAAACCCCGCGTCGGGATTATTTTGCGATATATAGTCGCAGAGATCGTCTAAGTCTTGACTGGCTTTGGGGGTGATGAATATGCGTTGGGTCATGTTTTGGCTTGGCGCAAGCGTTTAGCCAATTCGGTGCGCTTGTTTTCCCACCATTCATCAGTTATTTCTATAGGATCGCCACTATCCAAACCTTCGATTAACAAGGCTTCTAACCGTTTTTGCGCTTGTTTTTCTTGTTCTTGGCGAATGAGGTGGCGAATATACTCGCTAGCAGTACTGTAGCCGCCTTTGGCTATTTGTTCTTCGACAAAAGCCCGCATTGAGTCGGGGAGGGAAATGTTAAGGGTAGTCATTAGATAAGGCAGTAGATAAGATCTATCCCTTAAATTTTGACATTTTTTGACAATAATTGCCAAAGATGATGGAGTAGCAGTTATTAGTTAAATTCCTCACGAACGTCAATTTTGCCCGCATTTGATCGCCTAAAAAAAGAAAAGCCAGAACACTCAATTCTGACTCTATCTCAATTACAAAGTAATGGCTTGTTTCAGTCAGTAATAGCATTAAGTAAGACTTCAACTAATGTCATTCCTTCCATCTGTTCCATCGTGATAGTATCGACGATATCAAATTTTGCTCCAGCGCTTTGCAGTCGATCGTCTAATGC
>CAYTUO010000095.1:0-12534 GCA_964441015.1 uncultured Pleurocapsa sp. | reverse complement strand
GCGTATCATAAGCTAGTCACACAGATGCTTCAGCAGTTTTTGGAGATGTCTATTAACTGCTAATCGAAAATCCTTTCATCGATTGACTTCAGAGCATGGCAATTCTCGAAACTATCAAAATGGCCTTCTCGGCACTGTTTGCCAACAAACTCCGCAGTAGCTTGACGATGGTCGGGATTGCGGTTGGCAATGCTTCCGTTATCGCGATGGTCGCTGTGGGAGAGGGAGCGCAAAAAATGGCAGCCGAACAATTCGAGTCACTTGGGCCGAAAGTCCTTTACGTCAGTCTCACCTCCAAACGAGTTAGAAGAGTTATCTCAGGGTCGATTAAACCTCTCGTCCTCGACGATGCAGAAGCGATCGCTACTCAAGTTCCAACAGTCGCTGAAGTCGCCCCCGAAATTCATTCGAGTCAACTGATTACTTACCGCCAGCAAACTCTCGACAGTTCGATTGTGGGAACGACTCCTACCTATCTCTTCGTTCGTAATTTCCAAATGGCGCAAGGAAGGTTTTTATCGGAAGTCGATCTGCAAAAAAATCACCGAGTAACGATCCTGGGCGCTGAAATTGCCGAACAATTATTCGGTCAGCAAAGTCCTCTAGGAAAACAAATTCGCATCAAGCAGATGAGCTTTCAAGTCATTGGCGTGCTAGCACCTAAAGGGTTATTGTTTGGCTCAAACCAAGATGACAAAGCGATCATACCTCTAACAACGATGTCCAATCAACTGTTAGGACGAATGTCTCCTTACGGAATTCCGCTCAGCGTTATTGCCATTGCTGCTAGGGATAAAGAAAGCGTCGATGCTGCTCAGTTTCAGGTAGAAAATTTGGTGCGATTGCGACATCAAGCTCGAAAAGAAGATGAGGTGCGAATCTATCCCCAGACAGCAGTTATAGAGATGGCAGAAGCGACGAATCAAGGACTGACGATGATGTTAGCCGCGATCGCAGGAATTTCCCTGTTTGTCGGTGGAATTGGCGTAATGAATATTATGCTGGTTTCAGTCACGGAACGTACTCAAGAAATCGGACTTCGCAAAGCGATCGGTGCAAGGGAACAAGACATCTTAATTCAATTTTTGATAGAAGCTGTCATCTTAGCAACCACTGGAGGAATAGTGGGAATTGCTCTGGGAGTCGGTGGAATTGCGATCGCAAGTGCCGTTTCTCCTCTCTATACCAGTCTTTCTCCGATTGCAATTGTCGGGGCTGTTAGCACTTCAGGCAGTATAGGTCTATTATTCGGCGTATTGCCTGCTAAAAGAGCCGCTAAGCTCGATCCCATTGTAGCCTTGAGAAATTCTTAGATTGGGGATTAGTGATTGGGGATTAGTGATTGGTGATTGGGAGATCTAGAGATAGGTTATCTTAAATAACTTCTCCGTTATCCTAGTCACCAGTCACCAGTCACCAGTCACCAGTCACGTCAAGGTCAGGTATAATTTCTCTTTATTTTTTCTGGCTTCTGTGTTAAAAATCCTAAAGCATCATCAATCGGATTAAAAGGCTCCATCATTAATGTTTGATAAAAGAGCAAGCGGAATTTTATTGCATCCTACCTGTTTTCCCAGTCGCTTTGGGATTGGCGATTTGGGGGACAAAGCTTATCAGTTTATTGATTTTTTAGCTGATAGCTTACAGCAGGTGTGGCAGATTTTACCCTTGGGGCCAACAGGCTATGGAAATTCTCCTTATCTATGCTATTCTGCTTTAGCTGGCAATCCTCTCCTCATTAGCCCAGAAAAGCTAGTAGAAGATGAATTACTGACTGAGGAAGATTTTGAAAACCTGCCGGATTTTCCCTTGGATTCAGTGGATTTTGAATGGGTTGTTCAGACAAAGATGCCATTGCTGAAAAAAGCCTGCGACAATTTTAAGGGACAGGCATCCCAGGAGCTACAAGAAGAGTTTGAGAAATTTTGCGATCGCCATAGCGATTGGTTGGATGACTATGCCTTATTTATGTCCCTTAAAGAAGTCTTCGAGGGCAAAAGTTGGAACAATTGGGATCAAGAGATTGCCCAACGAAAACCCGATGCGATCACTAAATGGAAAAACCAATTGAGTGAATCAATTTTTTATCAGAAGTTTCTACAATTTCAGTTTTTTCGCCAATGGAGTACCTTAAAGCAATATGCCAATGAAAAAGGAATAAATATCTTTGGCGATATCCCGATTTATGTAGCCCATGACAGTGTGGATGTGTGGGCAAATCCCGAACTCTTTTGTCTCGATGAAGAAACCGGAGAAGCAGCTTTCATGGCAGGTGTTCCACCGGATTATTTCAGCGAAACAGGACAATTGTGGGGCAATCCTGTCTACAAATGGGAAAAACATCAAGAAACTGACTTTGCCTGGTGGCTGCGACGAGTCGAGGGAATCTTAGAGTATGTCGATATCATTCGCATCGATCATTTTCGCGGTTTTGAGGCTTTCTGGGCGGTTCCTCAAGGGGAAGAAACTGCTATTGAGGGAGAATGGCTAGAAGCCCCTGGGGAGGCTTTCTTTAACCTACTCAAGCAGAGACTGGGAGGATTGCCTATAGTGGCGGAAGATTTGGGCGTAATTACCCCAGAAGTTGAAGCTTTACGGGATCAGTTCGGTTTCCCTGGCATGAAAGTCCTGCAATTTGCCTTCGATTCTGATCGCGCCAATCCGTTTTTACCCTTCAATTATGTTAATCGCAATTGCGTAGTCTATACGGGCACGCACGATAACGATACCACGATGGGCTGGTTTACGGCGCGATCGCCCGAAGAACAGGCGCGAGTTGTCGATTATTTGGGCTGCGTTTGTCCTGAAGGAATCCACTGGAGTTTGATCCGCCTTGCCCTGGGTTCCGTTGCCAATCAAGCGATCTTTCCCTTTCAAGATCTGTTAGGGTTGGGTAACGATGCTCGCCTGAATACGCCTAGCGTAGCTGATGGAAACTGGGGTTGGCGCTATCGCTCTGAAGCCGTAAATTCTCAAGTCAGCGAACATCTCAAATACCTAACCCATCTTTACGGTCGCGCACCCTACTAAGATTGTTATGTCTGTCCTCAACAGGTATACGCGATCGCGATCATTACTTTGGTGATCGCGATCGCCAGCCAAGAGGTTACTCTATTTCTATTGACGTGGGACTGGAATCGGTTTTGCTGCTTGAAGCCGTTAGGGGTTGGCGATAGTCTGCATAAAGGCGATCGCGCCACGAGAAAAAGGGTTCGTAAGCACTATTATCAGCCAAACCAGGAATTCCCTTACCTTTGAGTTGTTCAGGAATCTTTAGATAATTCCCAGCAGGGAATTTCAGAATCATACTCAATCCTGCTACCGCTAAATCTGCCAACGTCGGTCGATCCGCTATTAAATAAGGGCGGTTCTGCAAAATGAGACTGAGGGCTTCTAGGTCTTGCTTAAGTCCTTTTTGCGCCTCTTTGACTGCTTCTGAACCAAAACCCACACCCGTTCCCAACAGATCTAGCAATTCAGAAGGGACTGCTCCTACTATAGACTTGAAAAAGTCAGGGACGATTTTCGGCAAAATTGAAGTCCGAAAATTCTGATTTTGATTTAACGCTCCAATCAAGGCTTTACGACCCTTTAAACCAATCGATTCATCCGCCCATTCTTCAATTAAAAGGCACTGTCCCCTTTGAAGTGGATCGCTGGGAATAATCGGTTGTTCGGGATACTTGCGCTCTAAATAGAAAGCAATTTCAGTTGAATCAGCAACTATTGTGTCTCCATCCTTCAAAACGGGAACTTGCCGTTGACCGGAAAGTCGAAAAAGTTCTAATTGTCCAATCCCAGGAGTTACTTCAATTTTCCGGTACTCCAGTCCTTTATAGTCAAGGATTAAACGTACTTTCTCCGAATATTGAGACAGTTCAAATTGATATAACTCCAGCACTGAATCTCCTCTGGCTTTGCAATTGTTGACATTATTTAATGTAACGCTTACTATTCAAAAACTAAGCGATAGGTCTATCCAGTATTGTTTATATTTTTTGAAGCTATGATAATAGAGCTATTTAAACAGTTCTTTGACTTTCCATCACAGAAACTCTAAAGGAGGGCTAACTCAAATTGTCTCGCCGCTATCTATTCACATCAGAATCCGTCACTGAAGGTCATCCCGACAAAATCTGCGATCAGATCTCTGACACCATCCTAGACACCTTACTAACGCGCGATGACCACAGTCGCGTAGCCGCAGAAGTTGTCGTCAACACCGGCTTAGTCCTCCTGACCGGAGAAATCACCAGCCAAGCGCACATCAACTACGTAGACCTAGTGCGCCAAAAAATTGCCGAAATCGGCTACACTGATGCCAGCAACGGTTTTTGTGCCAATAGCTGTGCCGTCCTCATTGCCCTAGACGAACAATCCCCCGACATCTCCCAAGGCGTAACATCGGCGCAAGAACAACGAGAAGACCTCAGCGAAGATGAATTAGATCGCATCGGGGCGGGAGACCAAGGAATCATGTTCGGCTTCGCCTGCAACGAAACCCCCGAACTGATGCCCATGCCCATTAGCTTAGCCCATCGCATCGCGCGACGCTTAGCCGCCGTCCGCAAAACCTCAGACCTGTCCTATCTGCGACCAGACGGAAAAACCCAAGTCTCGATTGTCTACGAAGACGGACGGCCCGTCGGCATCGACACCATCCTCATCTCAACCCAGCATACAGAAAGCATCGGCACCATCACTGACAACGCAGCCATCCAGAAGAAAATCAAAGAAGACCTCTGGGAAGCCATAGTCACACCAGTCTTTGGCGACCTAGAAGTCCAGCCCGATTCTCAAACGCGCTTCCTGGTCAATCCCACCGGAAAATTCGTCGTCGGCGGCCCCCAGGGAGATGCCGGGTTGACCGGGAGAAAAATCATCGTCGATACCTATGGGGGCTATTCGCGTCACGGAGGCGGAGCCTTTTCCGGCAAAGACCCAACCAAAGTAGACCGTTCAGCCGCCTATGCTTGCCGCTATGTGGCCAAAAACATCGTAGCCGCCGGACTGGCAGAAAAATGCGAAGTGCAAGTCAGCTATGCCATCGGAGTAGCGAGACCCGTGAGCATTATGATAGAAACCTTTGGCACGGGCAAGGTGAGTGAAGAAATCCTGCTGAAGTTGGTCAAAGAACATTTTGAGTTGCGTCCGGCGGGAATTATCCAGGCGTTTAACCTGTGCCGTCTGCCGGCCGAGAGGGGAGGTCGCTTCTATCAGGATGTGGCAGCCTACGGACATTTTGGACGGACGGATTTGGATTTGCCTTGGGAACGTACCGACAAGGCTGCTCTATTGCAAGAGGCACTATCTCATCCGTTATCAAATGCGACAGTTGCGGTTTAAGAAAACTCGCTAGTTATCTAACTGATCTTCGAGTTTTAGGCATCGCGATCGGCTTTTAACCGTCAATTGGCTAAACGCCGATCGCTTAATGCTGGTAAGAGTAGACATTCTCCGCCATTCCAGGCTAAACTGGTAATGAGTTTGTATTATTTCCTTAGTTACAGTTATTAGCCTCAGATATGAAAGAACAAGGGGCAACAACCAGATCTATTCGTTCCCTAGAAGATGCGATCGAACGCTGTCAGGCAATGGGGATGCGAGTTAGTCGTCAGCGCCGCTACATTCTCGAACTGCTCTGGCAAGCGCAAGAACATATGTCAGCTAGAGAAATCTACGATCGCTTGAACCAACAGGGTAAAAATATCGGTCATACCTCGGTTTATCAAAATTTAGAGGCATTATCGAGTCAAGGGATCATCGAATGCGTAGAGCGATGCGATGGTAGACTCTACGGCAATATTAGCGATTCCCACAGTCACGTGAACTGCCTCGATAGCGAAAGAATTATCGACGTTTGCGTAGAACTTCCAGAGGCATTAATCAAGCAAATAGAAGAACAAACAGGCGTTAAAATAACGGATTATCGCATTGATTTCTACGGTTACGAGAAGAGAATCTCGAAGACTAATGTAAACTAAAATGACTGTGGTTGTTGGTTGAGCGTCGATCGCCTTGACAACTAACCAATGACCGATGACTAATGACCAACGACCAATCGAGATCCGTGAGCGATCGCCCGATTAAAATTCTTACAATCGACGACGATCCTATTTTCCGGCTTGGTATCTATACAGCCCTAAACGCTTTTAGCGATTTTCAGATCGTTGCCCAAGCTGATAGCGTTGCTACGGCGCTAAGCCAATTGACAGAAGCCATTCCAGACGTAGTAGTGTTAGAGCCAGCTATAGAAAAAGGCTGGCAACTTTGCGAACAAATCAAACAAGCTCATCCCGATTTGCCGATTTTTCTCTTAAGCACGACATCGGACACAGAAAGACTTTTAGCGGCTAAAACTGCTGGCGTGGAAGGGTATGCCCCGAAAGGAACGGCAATAGGCGAACTTGTAGAAGCTCTCCGTCAGGTTGTTGCAGGCGAAACTCAATGGCAAGCGATAACAGCCCTTCCCCTCGCTCACTCCAGACAGCAACCCATCCGCAAGAAGAGTTGGTTTGTCAGCCTTCGTCAGTCAGGACTCGAGCAAATCGAAGAGAGTTTGGCACAAGTAAACAGTCAGCTAGACAATCCTCAGTTATCTCTATTCGACTGGTTATTTTGGAGTGGAAGGCGGCGAGAACTCCTAGCTGCACGTTGGTTAGTCGAGCGACTACTGCCTGTAGAGGTCATCGTCATTCCAGAAGCATCTGTTGGGGAACGAGATTCTAGAATGCTTAGAGTAAATAATAAGGCTTCTCTATTGCGCCCTTCATTTCCCGTTCTGGCTCCCTCTTGGCTCGTTTCTCAAACCTCTCCTGCGTCAGTTGTCTTGAACAATACTTTGGCTAAAATTCAGTTGGGGATAGAGAATTTAACCAACATTCCTCTAGAAATTGATATTCTTCAACCTAGTCAAAAACAAGAATTATTTTATTTAGTTTTAAATCAATTTAAAAAAGTTTTAGAAGCTTTGCGATCGCTCCATGTGACTCGCGAAGAATTGCCTCAGAAGCGAACCTTAGTTTTACGAGATTTATTTGAGTCTTCCCTTTTAGATTGTTTTAGTAGATACTATACTCCACTCGATTTAACGAATGAAAAAATTATTGACATCCTTTCTCTCGACACTGCGATCGCTCAGGAAGAAATCTTAGAAAAAATTCCGATGGTGGTCGAGCTTTTAAGTTATTTTTTATTTGAAAATACGCTTAGTATTGATAATATTTCTTATCAATCTGAATCTCCTGAAGCCATCACTAGAGCAGAAATCTTGCTGCAAAATTTAATTAATCGGATAGCTAATGCAGTCATGCAAGTTATCTTAAACAACTTCTCTGAAGTTGAAGTAATTAAACAAAATCTCTATAACAAGAAATATATATCTTCTAGGGATATTGCCCAATTTAGGAATAATATTTCTTGGAAATATCGCCGAGAAAAATATCTTGAAGAACCGAAAAATATTTTTGAAAGTAAGTATCAATTATTTTTCTTAAATGGTGGCAGCCTGAAAACAATTTATATATATGCTCCGCGTCAAGATGAACTCGCTCGACTCAGAGGAACTCCTTGGTTAGTGACAATAGCATTTGAGTTGCGCGATGCCCTTGCGCCTCGTCTGCGAGCCATTGTTGGTTTTCTGGGTAATGGCGCTGTATATTTGTTGACGCACGTCATCGGCAAAGCGATTGGCTTAATTGGTCGTGGAATTTTGCAAGGAATTGGCAATACGCTACAAGAAACTCGATACAGAAAAAATAGCGAACGAGAAAAGTAAAGTAAGAATCAAACAGAATCTTTGTTGTCTCACTGAGAATAACCGTTGCCAATCAGATGGGAACGCAAAACCATAGCGGCACCTTTTAAAAAACCCGCCAGGGGTACGGCAAGGAGCAATCCCAAAATTCCAGCGACTTGAGCGCCAAGCAGTAAAGCGACTAAAATCCAAACAGGATTGAGTCCCGTGAAACCTCCCAACAGACGAGGGGCAACACCGTTTTCAATCACTTGCTGAATAATCGCAGCGACTGCTAGTACCTTCATTCCTAACCAAAAATTTTTCAGCGCCATTAGTAAACCAATTGCCGTAATGCTCACTCCCGTCCCAAAGGGAAAAAGCGCCATAAAGCCGACTCCCAAGCCAAATAATAAAGCAAAGGGAACTTGTAGCAAGACGAAAGCAACGGTCATAAACGTTCCCATGACGGCGGCTAAAGACGCTTGTCCGATGAAATAATTATGCAAATTTTGTTTTAATAATTGTCGCAAAACTGAACCGTAAGGCTGAGGGAACCATTGAAAAATTCCGTCCCAAAGTTGTTCGCCTTGCAGCAGTAAATAAAAAGTCATTACTAGAATAAACACTAGGTTGAAAACGCTACCAACGGTGATGACAACAAAACTGAGAATTTCACCGGTCAACGATTGCAATTGTTCTGAAAGGCGTTCTGTGAGTTGGATAGCGAAACCTGTCAAATTCACAGGTAACCTGCGTCCTGCTGCCCAGCGATCAAAACTTTGGATTTGTTGACTGCTAGACTCTATCCAGGTAGGTAGTCGAGCGATCAATTCATTAAACTGCCCAATGACCGCAGGTGCTAAGGTAAGACCCAGGATGAGGATGAAGAAGACGGCAAACAATACCACTAGAAAAATCGCGCTATTTCGCTTAGATCCCCGCAAGGTGAGAAACTTGACTGGATAGTCCAAGACAAAAGCCAGAAGATTGGCGGTAATAAAGATGGTAATGAGAGACTGAAAATAGTGAAAAACCAGGAGAAATACCCAACCATTCAGAACGATCAGGGGAAATGTCAGCCCCCAGACTATCCAGCGAGGTAATTGACTAAGGACTTCGATCGCTCTTTTTGCCCTCATTTCCCCATCACCTCCCATTCCTAGAGAGTTACTATGCAATCAGTTGACTTTACTACTTTAGCGGCAGCTTGTGCTGAACTGAGAACTCACTGGCTACCCGCCCGCGTCGAACAAGTGTATCAGCGTGATCGCTATACCATTGCCCTAGCTTTGCGTACCCTCAAGCAGAGAGGCTGGTTAACCCTGTGTTGGCATCCCCAAGCGGCGAGAATTTGTTTGGGAGATGCTCCTCCTCGCACCCCCGATACCTTTACCTTTAGCGACCAATTGCGCCATCAGTTAAACGGCTATGCCCTAATTGCGATAGACGCGATCGCGCCTTGGGAACGAGTTATCGATTTGCAATTGGCTAAACGTCCTGGCGATCCTCCCCAGTGGCATCTGTATGTTGAAATTATGGGTAAATATAGCAATGTTATCTTAACTGATGCGAATCATCAGATTGTCACAGTTGCTCATCAAGTAACGGCTAATCAATCTAGCGTCCGTACCGTCCAAACCGGACAACCTTACGAAGTCCCGCCTGCCCTCACGGGGAATTTACCCAGTTTGAGCGAATCGCAAGCGCGTTGGCAAGAACGAGTCAGTCTTATTCCAGGTGCCCTGCAACGTCAGTTGCTCAAAAGCTATCGTGGCTTGAGTCCTAGCGTCGCCCGATCACTCATCATACAGGCCAACCTCGATCCCGAACAATCTACGGAAACGTTGACAAACGAGCATTGGCAAAGGCTGTTTCAAGACTGGCAAGCATGGCTGAAAACCTTAGAAAGCGAGAATTTTCAACCAGGTTGGACGGAGGACGGTTACACGGTGTTGGGGTGGGGGATAAAGCAACCTGCCGAGAATGTTCAAACGCTACTCAATTGTTACTATACTGCCCAACTCGAACGACAGACTTTTCAACAGCTACAGCATCAAATCCTTCAAAAAGTCGGCAACCTCCTGCAAAAATTACGTCTCAAGGCAGATGGTTTTAAGCAACGCTTGCAGCAGTCCGATGACGCAGATACCTATCGCCAACAAGCCGATTTATTGATGGCAAACCTCCATCAGTGGCAACCTGGCCTGAAAGCGATCGCGCTAGCAGATTTTGAGACGGGCGAACCTGTTAACATTCCTTTAAATCCAGAAAAAAACGGGGTACAAAATGCTCAAGCCTTCTATAAACAACATCAAAAACTCAAACGTGCCAAAGGTGTGATCGAACCCTTGCTAGAAGAAGTGCTTTCAGAGATCGAGTATTTAGAACAAGTAGAAGCCAGTTTAAATCAATTAGAGGGCTATACGACTCCAGAAGACTTACAAACTTTGGAGGAAATTCGCGAGGAACTGATTCAACAAAACTATTTAGAGACTCAACAACAGCGCAGTCGCAGCAGCGAAGATGAATCTAAACCCTACCGCGATCGCACGCCTTCAGGATTTGAGGTCTGGATTGGCAGAAATAACCGACAAAACGATCGCTTGACCTTTCGTATGGCTGGAGATTACGATATCTGGTTACACAGTCAAGAAATCGCAGGTAGTCACGTTTTGTTACGTTTAGAACCTGGAGCCGTTCCTGATGAAGCCGATTTACAATTTGCGGCGGATTGGGCAGCTTATTGCAGTCAAGGGCGAGGAAGCGAACAAGTCCCCGTGGTTTACACTAAACCGAAGTACGTTTATAAGCCCAAAGGCGCTAAACCAGGAATGGTGGTTTATAAGCACGAAACTGTCCTTTGGGGATACCCCCATAAAATAAAACGATATCTAACGAATGATAAATAAGTTCAAAAAATTTATGTTTATTTACAGAAGGGGGGTATATCCTGTTACAATTTGTATAAAGAAGTCTTGATAGCTGACGATTTGGGAACGCGCAGCTTGAGATTTCCTCATCAGAGCAACAACAAATTACGAGGATACCAGCGAGTGCGATCGCTGGTCTTTTTTTATCTAGCAACAAATCTACTTTTTAGGTGCAAGCAACATCATCATGTTACGACCTTCTTTCTTGGGTGCTTGTTGAATTTCAGCAACTTCTTGTAAATCTGTTGCCATGCGATTGAGCAACTCTTCTGCGAGGTGAGAGTGTTGAATTTCCCGACCTTTAAAGGTGATGGTTGCCTTAACTTTATCACCTGACTTGAGAAAGCGCTGCGCTTGATTGACCCTTACATTGTAGTCATGGTCGTCAATTTTATAGCGCATTTTCACTTCTTTAACGTCGGCAGTATGCTGTTTTTTCTTGGCTTCTCTGGCTTTTTTCTCCTGTTCAAACTTATATTTGCCATAATCCATAATCCGGCAAACAGGAGGTTTAGCCGTTTCGCTGACCAAAACTAAATCGAGTTCTTTTTCCTCAGCCATTCGCAGCGCTTCGCTAGGCGTAAGAATGCCGAGTTGTCCTCCATCGGGATCGATGACGCGAATTTCAGGAAAACGGATTTTTTCGTTGATGATTGGCGAATCTTTTTGATTGCGTTTCTTTTCTGTCACAGGCTTCTGCTAATTTCTCCGTTCAATAAATAGACGACTTGGATAAAATTCAACATTTATTTGTCATTCTACTAACTTTGCACAAGTCTCTGTCCAGATTATTAAATTTAATTTGGATTTAAGACGAACTATTACAAAGTCTATCCTACTGCTCCAGAAAACTGATACAAAACGGGATAAAACCGAACATTGACGTTTCTCCCGAAGGGAACACTCATGACTACAGCACTACAATGAAAAAAAGAGCAAACTTTTTTCACCTAGAGTCGCTGAGTGGTAATTGCTGAAAACTGGTCAAAACGGATAGGTCATCAAAGAGATTGGGTATGGCGAGGTTGGCAGACGCGCTATTCCTATATGCGTTCCTCCCAAGTCAATGACCCATCAAAACCCCCCTTGATCCTCATTCACGGTTTTGGGGCTTCGATCGAGCATTGGCGCAATAACATCCCTATTTTAAGTCAGAAGTATACGGTTTACACGCTGGATTTGTTGGGGTTTGGTGCCTCTCGGAAAGCTGCCACTGACTACACGGTTAGTCTTTGGGTAGAACAAGTTCGCGATTTTTGGCAGACTTTTATCGGTCAGCCAGCGATTTTAGTCGGAAATTCCATCGGTTCGCTGGTGTGTATGGCAGCCGCAGCCACTTATCAGGACATGGTAAAAGGCATTGTCATGCTCAGTTTGCCTGATGTCTCATTTCGGCAGGAAATGATTCCCAAATGGCTGCAACCCATCGTGACGGGACTGGAAAGCGCGATCGCGTCTCCTCCCGTACTCAAGGCGCTGTTCAAAATCCTGCGCCGTCCGGGAGTTGTGCGTCGTTGGGCAGAGTTTGTCTATGTAGCGCGATCGGGAGTTACTGACGAATTGGTAGATATTCTCTGGGCCCCGGCTCAAGACGAAGGTGCAGCAAGGACATTCTCGAATTTATTTAAATCGGTGAGATTGCCTCAATTTTCTCCGTCAGCGAAAGCCGTACTACCAACATTAAACATTCCTATACTCTTGATTTGGGGTCGTCAAGACCGTCCGGTTCCCTTTGCGATCGCGCAACCTTTGGCATCGCTCAACCCGCAAATTAAGTTTGTTGCTTTAGATAATGTAGGTCACTGTCCTCACGATGAATGTCCAGACCAATTTAACCCGATTCTACTGGAGTGGTTAGAAGCTAAC
>CAYTUO010000094.1:5992-12573 GCA_964441015.1 uncultured Pleurocapsa sp. | reverse complement strand
CAATCACCAATCACTGATATTAGCTTCTTGTTTTTTCCGACCAAACTTTTACAGGTAAGCCCCATATATAAATAAAGCCCTCGGCTGCTTTGTGATCGAAGCCATCATCGGCACCATAAGTTGCTAAATCAGTTGCATAGAGCGAATTTATTGACTTACGACCAACTACAGTGGCATTGCCTTTAAAGAATTTAACTCGTACCGTACCGGAAACTCGTTCCTGGGTTTTCCCAATAAAGGCATCTAAGGCTTCTTTTAAGGGACTGTACCAGAGTCCTCGATAAATTAAATGGCTGTAGGTTTCCTCAAGTCCTCGCTTGTACTGGGATACGTCGGCGGTTAGGGTGAGACTTTCCAAGTCGCGGTGTGCATCGATGAGAACTAACAAAGCAGGTACTTCATAAATTTCCCGCGATTTAATGCCAACCACACGGTTTTCGATCATGTCGATGCGTCCTACCCCATGATTGCCTGCTATTTCGTTCAATTGGGAAATCAGGGTAACGGGGTCGAGAGTTTTTCCCTTAAGACTGACGGGAATCCCTTTTTCAAAACCAATTTCAATATATTCTGGCTCGTTGGGAGTATTGGCGATCGCTTTGGTCATCAGATAGATTTCCTCTGGCGGTTCGGTCATGGGATCTTCTAGGGGCCCCGCTTCTATGCTGCGACCGAGTAAATTGCGATCAATACTGTAGGGAGAGGACTTTTTCACCGGAAATTCCATGCCAAAGCGTTCTCCGTAGGCGATGGTTTCTTCCCGACTCATGCCCCATTCCCGTGCGGGTGCAAGAACTTTCAGGTTGGGATTGAGTGCCATAATGCTCACATCGAAACGCACCTGATCATTTCCTTTGCCAGTACACCCGTGGGCAACTGCGTCCGCTCCATATTTTACGGCGGCTTCTACCAAAAGTTTAGCAATCAAAGGACGAGCTAATGCTGTAGAGAGAGGATAGCGATTTTCATACAAGGCATTTGCTTTAATAGCAGGAAAAGCATAATCTTTTATAAAAACTTCTTTAGCATCCGCGACTAAAGATTCTACCGCCCCGCATTTGAGGGCTTTTTCTTGAATGGGGCCGAGTTCGTCCCCCTGTCCTAAGTCGGCGGCGAGGGTTATGACTTCGTTTACGCCCCATTCTTGTTTAAGATAGGGGATGCACACAGAAGTATCTACGCCACCGGAATAGGCTAATACAACTTTGTTTGCGCGACCCATATAAATTTTGACCCCAGAAAACGACTAATCGGCTATTGTATCTTAAACGATTACATCCAACCAAACGATATCCTTTTTCCATTAACGACGAATCGCTTCGCGAAATTCAACGACAGCATCGTATTGATCGGAATAATTGATATAGCGTACTAATAAATCTAGGTCTAACTCAGGCAAAAACTCACTTTTAGCAATTTGTTCGTAAGTGCGATCGCGCCAACGGTAAACTGTCAATTTTTCCTGTTTCCAAACCCAAACTTCAGGTATACCTAACTCTTGGTACACAGATAAGATATTCAGTCCGCCACTACTAACTACAACTTCAATAGCGATATCAGGGATTTCTTTTTTTGTGCCTATATTATAAGATTCGTCAGGTTCTTTTCCTCTCTTAGCCATTTGGTTTTTTAAAGTAGGTGAACCACAGCGATAAAACCTGATATTTTTTTCTTTTAAATATGTACTTAATAGTTCGCCAATCGTCGCTTTTGTAGCTTCATGTTCGGGAGAAGGAGTCATAATTTCTAGAATCTCATCTAGATAAATCATTTTTGCACCTGGAATTTCGTCTAGCGTGGTTCGCAATATTTCATATTGTTGCCAACTGATTCCCTGCAAAACAATCCGTTGTTCGACAATTTTGCTATTTGATGTTTGTATAAGGGTGGTATTCATCGGTAAATTTGGGTGATACTTGCAATATTTTCGTCGAAAAAACTTTAGTAAAGATGAAGATTTACTTACAGCTTATACCCAAACCTTCGTAACAATTCCTTTCTTGCCTTCACATCTTCAGAACTTTCAACGCCTTTGGGGGAAAAACCATCAACCACCCCAAGAATTCCTCGTCCTTGTTCGGTTTCGGCAATAATGACTTGTACGGGATTAGCAGTTGCACAGTAAATCGTACAAACTTCCTGACATTGTTTGATACTGTTGAGAAAATTAATCGGAAATGCATCTTTGAGTAAGATAATAAAACTATGTCCAGCCGCGATCGCGCTAGCATTTTTAGTTGCTAATTCCTGTAATTGCTCGTCATTTCCTGTCACGCGAATCAAGCAAGGCCCCGATGCTTCGCAAAAAGCTAACCCAAATTTGACTTGTCCTGACGTTCCCACCATTACTTCATACAAATCTTCAACTGTTTTGATAAAATGACTTTGACCGAGAATGAGATTACATCCTTCAGGAATTTCTAAAGAGACAGATTTGAGTTCCACAGTTGTTTTCTCCTGATATGAGCTTAAGGACACAGTAATATTAATATCTTAGATCGATGCTTAACTGCTGAAAACTTTTATAATTTTGTTTATCTTTTGACTTATTTTCACAACTTGAGTTTACCTTGTAATTAGTAATCATTAACTCTTTTCCTTTAGCCGCATAGCTTTGTTTATAGTTATTCATCCCATACTGTAATTCCCATTCAAACAGATTAGCGAATTCAAAATTTTTTCTAATTTCTGGCGAATCATCATAAGTAATCAGCCATTTATGTTGACATTTTTTTACGATTTCAGCAAACTTTTGATGGTCAAAAGAAGTATGCAAATTCCCATCTTTTCCATATAATCTTGACTGAGTAGCACAAAAGTAAGGTGGATCGAGAAAAATCAAGACATTTTCTCCTGGCGATCGCAACACTTCGTTATAATCCAAGTTAGTAATTTTAATATCCTCTAAAACTGATTCCATCTGTTCTAATCTTTCTATCGAAGACTCAGTAAAGCGTTTGTGGAAAGCTTCCTGAGAAAAGCCACCCGATTCTACAGTTCCAGAAAAAGTAATGCGATTGAGAACAAAAAAACGAACGGCTCGTTCAAAATCTGATAACCTTTCTAAAGAAATGCTAGTTAATTCTTCAAATAGCTTTTTTCCGTCGGAGTAATTAGCTTTTATCTGGCGCACTTCTTCGACTAGCTTTTCTAGCTCTAATTGAGCAAACTTCCAAAAAAGAAACAATTCATAATTTAAATCATTAATCCAAATATTTAAAGAAGGAAACTGCTGTTTTAAATAAATAAAAAGTGAACCTCCTCCAACAAAAGGTTCTCGATACTCGCTAAAATCTGATGGTAAATATTGAACAATCGTTTTAATAGCTCTCGATTTTCCCCCAGGATAGCGCAAGGGACTTTTAATTAAGCTAGATGTTTTCTTAGAAATCATAAAAAATTACCAGAAATCTTTCTTGGCGATCTTCTCTGCGTCTCTGCGCCTCTGCGTGAGAAAAAAACATTCTTTATCTAGAGAGTAAAAAGAGGTACAACAGCGCCGTACCTCTACAAAAATTCTTTTCTATTTAACTTTAGTTAAACTGCCCGCATGGACAACATTATTGACGCTGTGCCTTTTTAAGAAGATTTGACACCGAAGAATTAGCTGATGTTGCCTTAAAATTCGACTCCGAATTATTAACCTGAGAAACTTGAGTCGTAGCAACAGCCGCTTGCAGAATTGGCGTGGTGGTAACAGAATCAGTCGCCAGCGTAAACAGAGGGTTAGACAGAATTCCAGCTAGAGAAGTTGCAACTACTGATAGTACCAAACCCACTTGCAGAGGGCGCATACCTGGTAAATTCCAGCGAATTTCGGGATAATTTTTCACTGCATCCGACATTTCTTGAGGTTCTTTAACAACCATCATCTTGACAACGCGGATGTAATAGTAAATCGAGGCAACACTGGTAATCAAACCCAACAACACTAATCCGTAAAGTCCAGCTTGCCAACCTGCCCAAAACAGATAGATTTTCCCGAAAAATCCAGCGAGAGGAGGAATGCCGCCCAAAGACAGCAGACAAATGCTTAAACCAAGGGTTAGAAGCGGATCTTTCTGATACAAACCCGCATATTCGCTAATTTGATCGGTTCCGGTACGAAGAGAGAAAAGAATAACGCAGGTGAATGCCCCCAGGTTCATAAACAGATAAACCAGGAGATAAAAGACTATGCTAGAGTATCCGGCATCGGTTCCCGCAATTAAGCCAATCATAACAAAGCCAGCTTGAGCGATGGAAGAGTAGGCTAGCATCCGTTTCATGCTGGTTTGCGCCAAGGCGACGACATTTCCCAAAACCATACTGAGGATTGCCAGGGCAGTAAAAATAAAATGCCACTGTTCGCTAACCAAGGCAAAAGCCGTCACTAACAGGCGAATGGCTAGGGCAAAACCAGCCGCTTTGGAACCGACTGAAAGAAAAGCCACGACAGGAGTGGGAGATCCTTCGTAAACGTCTGGAGTCCATTGGTGGAAAGGAACGGCAGAAATTTTGAAGGCAACTCCGGCAATGACGAAGACAAGAGAGATCGCCAGTCCCAGGGATTGACCTCCGGTAGCGTCGGTTATCTTAGATGCGATCGCGTCCAGAGTGGTTTCTCCTCCCGATAACCCGTACAACAAGGAAATCCCATAGAGAAAAATGGCAGAACTCGAAGCCCCGATCAGCAGATATTTTAACGCTGCCTCATTGGAACGAGGATCGCGCTTCATGTAGCCTGTCATCAGATAAGAGGCAATACTCAGCGTTTCCAAGGAGATAAAAATCATCACCAGTTCGTTGGCCCCAGAGAGGAACATTCCCCCTAGAGTTGCCGTAAGCATGATGGCGATAAACTCTGCCAAAGACGTGCCGGATTGTTCGACATAGCGCACCGACATCAAAATAGTAACAACCGAAGACAAGGCAACGATCGCGCGGAAAACAATACTGAGGTTGTCTCCATTAAACGCCCCCAGGAAAGAGATAGGATTTGGGGCATCCCAGGCGAGATACAGTGCCACAACAGAAATCAGCAGCCCAGCGATCGCACCGTAGGGAAGCCAACGAGAGGAACTTCGCCCCATAATTAAATCCCCAACGACAATGACCATCAGGGTAATAACGACGATCCCTTCTGGCAAAATTGTCCCGGCGTTAAGCTGACTAGCGACAAGACTGGAAAAATCCATAGGGTTTAGGTAAGTTGAACTAATCTTTTAAAAAGCAGCAATGATATAAACTGCTTTTGTATCATGAGAAAACCTTTACACAGAATTGTAACCTGCCGACTGCTCTATTCTCTGTGAGCGATCGACAAGAACAGTTCTCTTAGGTCAATGAGCTAGGATTGAGCTATGTTAAAACTAACTTAGAGCCAGTTTTTAGCTTAGTTGTATTTCATGAGCTAAATGTTATAACAGAGCAACTACGAAATCTAACTCCCATGTCAACTCTCGTCATCGTCGAATCCCCTACTAAAGCACGCACCATTAGGAACTACTTGCCCAAGGATTTCCGCGTAGAGGCATCGATGGGACACATCCGCGATTTACCCGCATCGGCTGATGAAATTCCCCCAGAATATAAAGATAAAAAATGGGCAAATTTAGGCGTTAACATCGAAAATAATTTCGCTCCACTCTACGTTATTCCCCAAGTTAAAAAGAAACGAGTTAAAGAACTCCAAGCCGCCCTCAAAGAGGCAGACGAACTCATCCTCGCAACAGACGAAGATCGCGAAGGAGAAAGCATTAGCTGGCATCTCGCCCAGCTTCTCAAACCTAAAGTCCCAACTAAGCGGATGGTTTTCCACGAAATCACTCGCGAGGCCATTCGAGAAGCCCTGAAAAATTGCCGCAATATTGACGAGAATTTGGTTCATGCCCAGGAAACACGGCGGATTTTAGACCGTTTAGTCGGTTATACTCTTTCTCCCCTGCTGTGGAAAAAAATTGCCTGGGGATTATCTGCCGGACGAGTTCAATCGGTGGCAGTACGCTTATTAGTACAGCGAGAACGAGAACGCCGCGCCTTTAAATCGGGCAGCTACTGGGATCTCAAGGCGATTTTAGAAAAAGAGAAAAACCCCTTTGAAGCCAAACTGATCGCCCTGGGCGGGAAAAAAGTGGCTACAGGAAGCGATTTCGATCCGGCAACGGGAAAAATAGCCCAAGGGCGCGATGTAGTACTGCTCGACGAAGCCCAAGCGACTGCCCTAAAAGAGCGCATCGAAGATAAAATCTGGAAAGTTACCAACACCGAAGAAAAACCGACCGTCCGCAAACCGGCTCCCCCCTTTACGACCTCTACCCTACAGCAAGAGTCCAACCGAAAACTCGGTATTTCAGCACAGGAGACCATGCGGATTGCCCAAAGTCTCTACGAGCAGGGCTATATTACCTATATGCGAACCGATTCCGTGCATCTCTCCGAACAGGCGATCGCGGCGGCTAGATCCTGTGTCGAGGAAATGTACGGCAAAGAATACCTCTCTCCCAAACCTCGCCAATACACCACCAAAAGCAAGGGAGCGCAAGAGGCACACGAAGCCATTCGCCCCGCAGGTAGTAGCTTCCGCATTCCCAGAGAAACGG
>CAYTUO010000094.1:0-5982 GCA_964441015.1 uncultured Pleurocapsa sp. | reverse complement strand
GTCAGGATTAGAACTATCCCTCTACGACCTCATCTGGAAGCGGACGGTTGCTTGTCAGATGGCAGATGCTCGACTGACCATGATTACCGTTAACATCAACGTAGAAGACGCAGGCTTTAGATCTTCTGGAAAGCGCATTGATTTTGCCGGATTTTTCCGCGCCTATGTAGAAGGTTCCGACGACCCAGAAGCCGCCCTAGAAGACCAAGAAGTCATTCTTCCTCCTTTAAAAGTAGGAGATACGCCTGAGTGCAAGCAATTGGACGTTTTGGGACACGAAACACAACCCCCCGCCCGCTATAGCGAAGCGTCTTTGGTGAAGACCCTAGAAAGCGAAGGAATCGGTCGTCCCAGTACCTACGCTACCATTCTCGGTACGATTATCGATCGCGGCTATGCCAAAATGCAGAATAAAGCCTTGATCCCTACCTTTCCCGCTTTCGCCGTCACCAGCTTGTTAGAAAAACATTTTGCCGACTTGGTGGATACGGGTTTTACCTCCAAGATGGAGCAAACACTAGATGAAATAGCTAGCGGAAAAGCCGCATGGCTTCCTTACCTGCGAAACTTTTATTTAGGAGAAACCGGACTTGAGAATCAAGTTAAAGTCAGAGAAAGCGAAATCGATCCTGGCACGGCTAAAGCGATCGCCTTAGAGAATTTGGATGCAACTGTCAAAATCGGAAAATTTGGGCCTTATTTGGAAGTTCCCAACGAGGACGGAGTCATTACAGTTTCGCTTCCTCCCGATTTGACTCCTGCCGATCTCAGTCCCGAACAAGTACAAATACTACTGCGCCAGAAAACTGAAGGGCCCGATAAAGTCGGGCTGCACCCGGAAACTGGAGAGCCAATTTACCTCAAGATTGGCAGTTATGGCCCCTACGTTGAGTTGGGAGAGGAGACACAAGAGAATAAGAAACCTAAACGCGCCTCTCTTCCCAAAGGCGTTAAACCAGAAGAGGTGACCCTAGAAATGGCGGTTGGCCTTCTGTCTCTGCCTCGCACCTTGGGAACTCATCCAGATACGGGAGCGACCATTAAAGCTGGATTAGGGCGGTTTGGCCCCTATGTCGTTCACGATCGCGGCAAACAAGAAAAAGACTTTCGTTCCCTAAAAGCCGAGGATGATATCTTAACCATAACCCTAGAACGAGCCTTAGCGTTACTAGCCGAACCGAAGCGCGGACGAGGGGGCAGTCGCGGCAGCAGTAAACCTCCCCTACGCGAACTGGGCGTTCATCCTAGCGATAATCAACCTGTTAACATTTATGAAGGCCCCTACGGAGTTTATATCAAGCATGGTAAGACGAATGCAGGGATTCCAGAAGGAGAAACCGTAGAAAGCCTTACGCTCGAAAAAGCCTTGGAATTGTTAGCTGCTAAGGCAGGGGCGAAAAAATCGACTCGTAAGTCCACTAAGACTGCCACAAAGACAAAAAAAACGACGACGAAGAAGTCATAGTGGTGCGCTGCTGACAGGGTGACAACCTAGTATCAGTTGTCAGTAATCAGTAATCAGTTCTTTGATGAAAGGATTTTGGATGAAAGGATTGAGCGATTTTAGATTTATGCAAGAGGTCTATTGTTTAATGCTGCAAAAGCAATTGTGATAAGTTGAGAATAATGAGGCCCAGTTACATCAACTTTTTGAGCATTTTCGCGACTAATTCCCAACAGAGCGATTTTTTGTCCTCGACTAACAGCTAATACTTTGCCTTGTTCGTTTTTAATTCTCAATTCGTTTAACGATTCCCACCAGCTACAAGCATAAGTCCGTCCTTTGTAGGCAAAAATTGCTTTCTTGGTCGCCGAATTAATTGTAGAAAGAGAAGCAGGAAGTCTTACGCCAACAATTTCTAGCTCGATATTTTTATTTCCATTCCAAACACTTTCTTGTAATTTATAAGCAATATCTAAACGATTTGGAAGAGGGAAATACTCGCCCCACCGCCAAGCGATCGCCTTGATCTGACTATGATTATCGTCTTGTGCGAGCGTCAACTTGAGGTGATTCTTGCCGACAATTTGTTGCTCGATTATCCTAACATTGGGGGTCCAAAAAACAGGAAAATCGTTGCCAATTCCCCAAGGTTGCAAGCTATCGATCTGTTGATAAAGATAGGTCGTTAATTGATCGAGATTCGCTTCGGCATCAATTTTAATTAGAGGTTTGAGATGTTCTGGTTGAAGATGTTGATGGGCAAAAGTGCTGAGTCTCTGTTGAAAAGCTTCTAAATTTTGTGCAGGTAAACTAAATCCGCCTGCTGCTTTATGTCCTCCATATTTTCCTAATAAATCTTTACAAAATTCTAAGGCTTCAAAAACGTGAAATTCTTCAATTCCTCTAGCTGAACCGCGCAAAATAGACGGATTTTCTTCATAAGTGCCAATAAAAACCGGAACGCCATAGCGTTCGACTAGACGAGAGGCAACAATCCCAATAACGCCATGATGCCAGTTGGGTTGAACGATCGCTAAAACTCTATCTTGTTGCCAATGGATGGGGGTTTTTTCAATGAGCGCGATCGCGTCTTGTTCGATTTGTTCGCACAATTCCTGACGCTTGCGGTTGATCTGTTCGCACTGCATTGCTCTTTCTAATGCTAATCCGCTCTTGTCAGTCGTCAACAATTCAATAATCGTTTGCGGATCGCCAATACGTCCGACTGCATTAATTCGAGGGCCTAATCTAAAACCAATATCGTCGGGTTTGAGTTGCTTTTGTTCGTCGCTCACTCCCGCCATCTGCATTAACGCTTGAACCCCTGCCAATTGGGATTTGGGTAACTTTCGCAACCCTCGTTTTAACCAACGGCGGTTAACGCCAATGAGGGGAGCTAGATCGGCGATCGTTCCTAGAGTAAAGAGTTCTAGGAGTCGATCCGTCAATCCTTCGAGTAACCCCAGACTTTGAGCGGCAGTCACTGCCAAAATATAGGCAACGCCGACTCCGGCGAGTCCCCGATAGGGAGAGGATTCCCGAAGGAGTTTGGGGTTGAGAATCGCATCGGCGGGAGGGAGGTTTTCTGGGACATCGTGATGATCGGTGACAATGACACTCATTCCCAACGCGATCGCTCTCGCAATGGGTTCGTAGGCAGAAATCCCGTTATCAACCGTTAAAATAATGCCGACTCCTGCATCTGAGAACTCTTCGACAATACGTTTATTAATCCCGTAGCCATCTTTCAGGCGACTGGGAATCGCATAGTCTACATCGGCTCCCAAATGTCTTAAAGCGCGTAATAATAAGGCAGTGCTGGTCATGCCATCGGCATCGTAGTCGCCACAGATAGCGATTTTATCTCCCGTTGCGATCGCCTCTTTGAGTAACTCCACGCTCATTGCCAAATCGGGAAATTCCTCAAGCGGAGGCGGTAAGACTTGAGATTCTGGGTTGAGGTAGATCTGGGCTAATTCTGGAGTGGCGATTTCTCGATTGATGAGTACCTGTGCTAGAAGAGGCGAAAGTCCCGTACTTTCTACCAGTTCGTTGATTTTTTCCGGGTTAGTTGCTGAAATACGCCATCGCTGATTGGGCAATCGCATCTACGCTCAAGCCTTTGAATCTAAAACTGCCATATCTTCAATATACAGATTTTTATTCCACAGACCTCAATCGACGAGAAAATCAACAAGAAAAGAAAATATTGATTTTTTAAATTATGAGAATATATTGATTCCTAAATGCAGTTAATGTCTCTCTAATTTTTAGTCAGACAACTAATTTCTGGGAAAACCAACCCCACTAAGTAGGGTTTTCCTCCAGAAAACTTTCTTAAGAAATGACTACAATAACATCAGAGAAGACAAGGGTACCTTACAACCAAAAGTTTCTTCTCAATCTCGTCCTAATAACGAGCTATTGGTAATCCTAATTAAGAAAATATGCAGCCCACCAACCCGAATCAATTTACGGAAAAAGCTTGGGAGGCAATCGTCCGCACTCCTGATATTGCCAAACAAAATAAACATCAGCAAATTGAAAGCGAACATTTAATGAAATCTCTTCTGGAACAGGAGGGATTAGCAACGAGTATTTTCAACAAAGCCAATGTTAGCGTTCAGCGATTGCGAGATAGAACCGATGAGTTCATTCGCCGTCAACCCAAAATCTCTAATCCAGGGGATTCTGTCTATTTGGGACGCAGTTTAGATAGCTTACTTGACAGAGCCGAAGAAGTTCGCAAAGAATTTGAAGACGATTATATTTCCATCGAACATTTAATCTTAGCCTATGCCAAAGACGATCGCTTTGGTCGATCGTTGTATCAAGAATTTGGTCTCAATGAAAACAAACTCAAGGAGATTATCAAACAAGTGCGAGGTTCTCAAAAAGTGACAGACCAAAATCCAGAAGGCAAATACGAATCCCTAGAAAGATACGGTCGCGATCTCACCCAACTTGCTAGAGAAGGAAAACTCGATCCGGTCATTGGACGAGATGACGAAATTCGTCGTACCATTCAAATCCTATCGCGCCGTACAAAAAATAATCCCGTTTTGATCGGCGAACCCGGTGTCGGGAAAACCGCAATTGTCGAAGGATTGGCGCAACGGATTATCAACCGAGACGTGCCCGAATCCCTGCGCGATCGCAAGTTAATCGGTCTTGATATGGGTGCCTTAATCGCGGGTGCCAAGTATCGAGGCGAATTTGAAGAACGTCTCAAAGCTGTCCTCAAGGAAGTGACAGAATCTCAAGGCAATATTATTCTCTTCATTGACGAGATTCACACTGTCGTAGGGGCAGGCGCAACCCAAGGGGCAATGGATGCGGGGAACTTGCTCAAACCGATGCTAGCGCGGGGAGAATTGCGCTGTATCGGCGCGACAACCCTCGATGAGTATCGCAAGTATCTCGAAAAGGATGCGGCATTAGAACGGCGTTTTCAATCGGTATACGTAGATGAACCCAGCGTTGAAGATACCATATCGATTTTGCGGGGTCTCAAAGATCGCTACGAGGTTCACCACAACGTGAAAATTTCCGATAGTTCTCTCGTGGCGGCGGCGATGCTGTCTAACCGATATATTAGCGATCGCTTCCTTCCTGACAAGGCGATCGACCTGGTAGACGAAGCGGCGGCAAAGTTGAGAATGGAGAATACCTCCAAACCCGAAGAACTCGATGAAGTTGATCGCAAGGTGCTTCAGTTGGAGATGGAACGCCTCTCGCTGCAAAAAGAAAATGATGAGGCCTCCAAAGCAAGATTGGAAAAACTGGAAAAAGAATTAGCCAATCTCAAAGAAGAACAGTCCCGCCTAAAAGCTCAATGGGACTCTGAAAAAGAGGCGATCGATAAAATTAGTACCCTCAGAGAAACTATCGACCAAGTTAACTTGGAAATTCAACAGGCAGAACGGGATTATGACCTCAATCGCGCCGCCGAACTACGCTATGGCAAACTAACAGACTTGCAGCGACAGGTTAAGGAAGCGGAAAGCCAGTTAGCCGAACGACAGACCACAGGTGCATCTCTATTGAGAGAAGAAGTCACCGAATCCGACATCGCCGAAATTATCTCCAAGTGGACGGGAATTCCCATTAGCAAGTTAGTCGAGTCCGAAAAAGAAAAACTTTTGCACCTCGAAGACGAACTGCACCAACGAGTTATCGGTCAAGACGAAGCCGTTACCGCCGTAGCAGAAGCCATTCAGCGATCGCGTGCCGGACTTGCCGATCCCAACCGTCCGACGGCTAGCTTTATCTTTCTAGGGCCCACGGGTGTTGGCAAGACTGAACTCGCTAAAGCGCTAGCAGCCAACCTGTTCGATACCGAAGAAGCAATGGTTCGCATCGATATGTCTGAGTACATGGAAAAACACACCGTTTCTCGACTGATGGGTGCCCCTCCGGGATACATCGGTTATGAAGAAGGTGGACAGCTAACGGAAGCGATTCGACGGCGGCCCTATTCGGTCATTCTCTTTGACGAGATTGAAAAAGCCCACGCCGATGTCTTTAACGTGATGCTG
>CAYTUO010000093.1:0-12596 GCA_964441015.1 uncultured Pleurocapsa sp. | reverse complement strand
GGCTGGTTTACCCACTGCTGTTATTATGAGCCACCCAATTGAAAACCGCTATAGAAAACCGTTAGTGGCAGTCGTTGGTTCTTCTGGCAGTGGCAAGTCTTCGGTTGTATTTGCCGGACTCGTGCCAAAATTGCGCCAAGAAACGCAAATCCATTGGCAAATCGTTTCTTTTCGCCCAGGAAATAATCCTTTTGAGGCACTAGCAACAGCATTTGAGTCATTAGAGGAATCGCCTCAATCCCTTGAAAAAAAACTGCGAGACAACGACAGCGCCTTATGTCAAATTATCGAAAGTTTCCTCTCTTCTTGCTTATCTCAAATTATCGAAAGCGCCCTTTCCGTGTCACCGCGTCACCGCGTCACCGCGTCCCCCCCTCTTCCTTGCCGCCTAGTTTTGATTGCCGATCAGTTTGAGGAACTGTATACCCTTACTCCAGAATGCGATCACCAGCCTTTCCTGAATATTTTGCTCAATGCGGTCAGATTTGCCCCTGCCTTTACCTTAGTCCTTACCCTGCGGGCTGACTTTTACGGCACTGTTCTTGCTTGCCGCCCTTTGAGCGATGCCTTACAGGGAGCAATTCAAAACTTAGGTCCGATGAATCAAGAAGAATTGCGATCGGCAATTGAAAAGCCAGCCGCCAGGTATGAAGTGGAACTAGAACCAGGATTGACCGATAAACTGATCGATGCTGTCTGGGAGCGATCACTTTGGAGTCGCGATGGAACTTGGCTGGCAACCTTACAAGGACATAACGGAAAAGTTTATGCAGCGAGTTTTAGTCCTGACGGTCAACTCATTAGATATCTCCAGAAATGAGGTATCGACCCTGACTGCAAAAAGCTTTTATCTTCTTTTTCGGAGATGTCTATTGAACTAACGCGCTTCAGGTCAACTTCTCTGCTGAGCCTTTCTTGTGTCTCCTCCAGTTGATTTCAGTTAGTTCAGGTCAGATCACCTTGACTGGGCTGGTTCGATAATTAATTTAATCTGCATTTTAGTCTTCTTGTCTCTCTATAACCTTAAAATTTCTCTAAAAAATAGGTATAGTGAGGCAAAAAATGCTTTTTAATTGGATTTATTGGGTATTAGCTCTTGTCATAGCCTGGTTTTCAGTTCGCCTCTGGTATTTTCGGCTTGTCAGATCCTCCCGCGAAAAAGTCTATTACTTAGATGGAGAAACCGTACCGGGACAAACGCCTCAGATGCTAGTAGGCAATCTCGTCGATGTCTATCAGGCAGATAACCGTTTAAATGCCTATCATTCATTCCACGATAAATTCGGCGAGATCGTGCAAATCTTTTGGATGTGGCGGCAGCAGGTTTCTATTGCCAACTATTGCATGGCTCTTCACGTACTAATTTCTAATCAGAAAAATTACCAGAAGTTTCGACCTAATTCATTAATTCAACGTCTTTACGGTTCGAGCGTTCTTACCAATAGTGGAGATGATTGGAAACGTCATCGATTGTTAATGAATGAAGTTTTCTCAAAACAACACATTGCGAGTTTTCACGATCTTTTTGTTTCCTATTCAGAGCAACTTGCTGCTAAATGGAACGGCTATATTGATGAATTTGAGAACAACGTTCAGCTTAATATTTATCCAGAACTGATTGCTCTTTTTTTAGATATTATCGGTCAAACAGCTATCGGTCATCATTTTGGTGCCCTCAAAGGAGAGGCTGACGAATTTCTTGCCAACCTCAACTATGTTTTGAAACAAAGCACTTGCCCCGCATACCAATTCACTAATTGGTGGAAATATCTTCCCTTACCCGCTAATCGTAAACTCGATCACGCATTGGCAAGGATTGACGAATTTTTTAATGAGTTAATTCGTCAAAAAAGAGAGATGAAGGAACAAATAACTTCTAATTCAGATAAGGTATTGGATTTGTTACTTCTGGCTACGAATGTCGTTGAAGGAAATGTAGAGTCTTTGACCGATAAAGAGATACGGGACAACTTACTTGCGATCGTTGCTAATGGACACGAAACGGTAGCTACAAGCGTGTCTATTACCTTATATTTTTTAGCTCGACATCCAGAGAAACTTGCTCGCGTACAAGCTGAAATAGACCGCGCAATGGAAAAAGAGAACGGGCAATTGACAAAAGCGAGTCTGCTGGAACTTAATTATTTAGAGGGCATTATTTACGAATCGCTTCGTTTATGTCCTCCTATGGCAGGATTTCAAAGAATTAGTTTAAATGACGATATATTGGAAGGTTGGTCAATTCCTGCCAAACAGGTAGTCGGAATTGCCCTAAGACCCTTGCATTTGAACGCTCAATATTATGGAGACAAACCAGAACAATTCTATCCCGAACGCTATCTAGATCGAGAATGGGGATCTCGTTCAAAAACTCCCGTACTTGAAGAAGAATACAATCGAAAATGTCCGATGAAATGGTTTCACAGATGCGATCGCAATCTTAAAGGAAGAACGAAAGCTAATATTTGCTTGCCACTTACCTTTGGTGAGGGTGCTAGAAAATGCTTAGGAGAGCATTTTGCCATGTATGAAATGAAGGTTGCACTAGCAGTGCTTTTACACCGATTTGACTTTCAGTTAGCCCCGGACTTTGAGATTAACTTGGAATTGGGGAAATTTGGACTATTTATTTCTATGTTTCCTAAAGGAGGGGTGGAAATGAAGATCGGTCGTCGCCATCATTGAAGGGAACGATGTTATTTTGAATTCATTTTAGGGTAAAACAAATATATCTAACCGTTGCAATTGGGAGAGAAATATCTTGGCTATTGAAACAACCATTTGGATTTATTGGGCATTTTGCGCGATCGCTACACTGATAGTAGTTGCTAATAGAAAATTTGCCTATCAATTGCTCAGTCCTAATTTAGAATCATCTCATAAAGAACGAAGCTATATAATCTCTTTAATGATAGGATGGGGGGCAACATTTTTAGCGGCTACTTTCTATATTTTACTGACGCGCAAGTATGAAACGGGGTCTTATGGTCTTTCCGAGCTTCTATTCTTCTCGGTTTCTAACGGAACTTTAGAACAATTTATGTTTATTTTTTGGTTTTTATTAGGTTGCTTTGTAGGAAAATTTTACGCAGCAAACAATCCCAAGCTAATTTTTATTTCTGGATATATTGTTTATGCCATCTTTTCTGGATTAATCCATGCTTTTTTTTGGATTAAAGTCCTTCCCTATCATGAACCTGCTATTCTGGTAATGCCTTTGGTTTTGTCCGCGATGTCGCTAATTTGGATGTGGTTGGTATGGAGATATCGAGCAATAATAATGATTATTGCCATGCATATTGTCATAGATTTTTTAACAGTTGGTCATCTAAACTTTAGCTGGTTTGAATCTTTTCAGCTTGTGTGAATTATAAGCTTTTTTCAAAGTCGTTAGGACAGCAATTCTCATTTTGAAACGAGTTTGCGCCATTTCAGCGATCACCCCTATTGTTAAGAATTATCAAACCCTCTTGGGGCAAGGGTTTTAATGTCATGAAATCTTAAAATGAGAATTGCTGAACTCTCACCTTTTGTCAGCGATCTGTTTCCAAGCAGAATCGAGGGCAGATTTTGCCCGACTGCCCGCGCGACTAATGCTTTGTTGTAAATGTTGCCATTGTTCTTGCAAAAAGTCTGTGGCTTCCTTCAAGGCTTGGCGATCGTGTTCGTCAGAGTCGGCGAGTTCGTCGCTTGCTGTCTCGATTTTGACGCGCACGACTTCGGGTTTGTCGTGGGGAGAAATGAGATCGTCGAGGCGATCGCCAATTATCTTAACGAGATGTCGCACTTGATGGGACTTCTCGCTCAAGAAACCTTGCAACCCCTCTGCCTCGCTCTGGAGTCGAGCTTTGGCTCCTTCTCGGATAACGACTTTTTCGGCAACAATCTCTCGTACATCTTCAGGATAGAGGACTGCTCTTCCTCCGAAGGGTTCGGCGATGTCTCCAGCCAGAATATAAGCCACAATCTCGCCAGTATGCCAATCGAAGAGAAAATCCTCTATCCAGCCTAATGGCTCGTCTAGGGTAGATTGAACGACCAGCCGATATAGGCGACGGAGATTCATTGGCGCATGGTCGTAAATACGCCCATAGGTTGATACGGAAGTCGTTCCCACTCCAGAAACCTGCTCTAACGACAGATATCCTTCAACGCTTGACAAATAGGCAATTCGTCCCAACTCATCGAGCCAGACCTCTTCTACTTCACCCAAACGCGAGGCGGTAGAGCTATCCACCGCTATCAGACCAATGATTTGACTGTAACGCACAACGTTAAACATCAGCTTCATCTCTCTCTTGCTATGCCCTTAGCTGCGATCGCAGTCGAGCTATTTCCTGAGCTATGTCCAGAGTGATCGCCTAATCGACCCCCTAAGTTGTTACAATCGCTTCTAAAATCAACCACTTCAACCTAGCGGGTGGTGCTTGCCAATTAGTCTGACGGTGCTAGCTTGGAGACCTTTCTCCCCTTCCTCTTCGGCAAAACGGACTTCATCCCCCACCTCTAACTGACTGAAAGCACTATTGAGGACACTGTTTTGGTGAAAATAAACTTCGCGACCGTCGGATGTCTCAATAAAGCCATAGCCCTCGTCTGGAAACAATGTAGCAATCCAGCCATAGGGCGGAACTTCGTGAGCCTTGGTTTCATGCCGCTGAAAGCGAGCATAATCTTGCAGTTTGCGCTTTGCCGCATCAAAGGCATCGCGAATCGCTACATAGATATCCTCGTGAGTTTGATGCTCAGGTGGATCGCGTTTCACAACCAATTCCCCATTGGGCACGGTCAGGTCGATTCGCACATGATAAATTTTGCCCTTATAGTGATGTCGGTGCGGAGATTCCACGATGACCCGACAGCCCATGATTCGGTCATAGAAACGGTCTAGTTTAGCAGCATCCTGGCGAATTCTCGCCTCAATCGCCTCAGATGGCGGGATGTCGCGAAAGGTGATTTGCACTGGCAATTTCATAATCTCTCCTCATCTAAAGCTTAGAACCTAAATGTGAGGAACTTGTGAGGGGTACGATGGGGAAAAAACTTTCAAAGTCTCACGATGGGGTAAATTTCTCTGGATAGCCAACCTCAAATAAGTTTTTTCAATCAAAAATTTGTGGAGATTTAGAGCAAAATGTAACTTTAGATACAGAAAATACTATGATAAAGGTAGAGAAGGGAAGGAGGCAGAACAATGTCTATTCAAGCAAAAGCTCGCGCTCTCCTGAGCCGCCACCATCAGATGATTAGGAACCGCGAACAGTCGATGCTCCTTCGGGCTGTAGAAGAGATTGGTTTGGATGTTGACGTGACGCGCTATCATAGCCACATTCAAGGCAAGACTCCCCCAAACTTTAGCCAAGCTTACGATCGCACTCATGCTACCATGAGCTAGACTGGGCAGCATCTCAACATCCTGACTTGCTCTAAGGCTGGGCTGACAAGAAGAATTTCTTGAAAAACCTTATTGCATCCATTGAAAGGCGAGGATGTTTAAGAAAATGCCGTTGATAAAGACAATGACCATCAAGGCTATCTGATACCACTCAATGGGTCTCACGGTCAAGTCGAGTGCGGCATGTAAAAAATTCATCGCGGTGTAGAATGCTGTCAAGCCAAAGTGAACGAGTCTGTATTCTGGCGAACTATTCAAAGCGGTTGCAACAATTGCAATCATTGGTAGCCCATAAAAGCCCAGCATCAACCAGGGATGGGATGTAGGCATTTTGCCTTTAGAGTGGGGCATGGCAACACTTTGACCGTACAGCATCGGCATCATCGCCAACTGGCTGTGAAAGACTGTCCCAAATAGGAAGACTGCCCAAAGAGCTATTATTTGTTCCTGAATACTTAAGCTCATACTGATACCTGCCTCCGCCAATTTATTTTGTTAGCGATCAACTCACTTTAGACGAGCAATTTTATTGAACTGTTCAGCGTTTAACCTAGAAAAATCTAGCGTAGATCGCTCCTATAACAACGATAACGCTTTTTTCTTTCTAATTTGTCATTTATGTTCAATTATTCATAGATATTAACTAGAATTAGCACTACCTAAAATCGAGAAAAATATTCAGGGATCGCGATAAATAGATCCCAAAAAACGAAAAGTTTCGTTAAGAGTTATTTCTCAAAACCACAGACTTTCCAAGATAATGACTATCATTGTCGTAGAGAGCGATCGCCTAATTTCCAACTGTTAAAAAACCAGTGAAATCCCTGCCCAGTAAGGCTTGGAGACAATTTTTAGCCCACTAAGTACGGAAGAGCCGATTTAGATAGGTTTTATAGAACGGAAGGCGAATGATGAATCGATTGTATGTCGTCGCAGTGTCGCTCTTGTTGGGGATTGTGCCGCTAACTGGATGCCGCCAGACCCAGATGCCTTCCCCTACCTCCGACAAGATGCAAATTATGGTCAGTATCGCTCCGCAGAAGTACTTTGTAGAACGCATCGGCAACGGGTACGTAACGGCGAATGTGATGGTGCCGCCTGGAGCCGAACCGCATACGTTCGAGCCTAAACCGGAACAACTCAAGGCTCTCAGCCGTGCTAGCGCCTACATGCGGATCCGGATCGACTTCGAGGAGGCTTGGATGGGCAAAATAGAAGCAGCCAATCCCAAGATGCTTGTCGTGGACACGACTCAGGGCATTGAACGGATGCTGATGGCAGAAGGCTTCCACGAAGAAGAAAAACACGCTGGTGAGGGCGAGAACCTCGACCCCCATATATGGCTTTCACCAAAATTGGTCAAAGTTCAGGCACAGACAATCTGCGATACGCTTGTGAAGCTCGATTCTAAGCACCAGGCAGCGTATCGGGCAAACCTAAAAAGCTTCTTCTCGGATCTCGATAAGCTGGATGCTGACATCCGCAATTCGCTACAGGGCGTGAAGAACCGCAAGTTCATCGTCTTTCATCCAGGGTGGGGCTACTTTGCCCGCGATTACGGACTAGAACAAATTCCCATTGAGGTCGGCGGGCAAGAACCCAGCGCTGCTGAACTGGGAGTACTTATTACTGAAGCCAAGAAGGAAAACATTAAGATAGTCTTCGCTGAACCGCAGTTTAGCAAGCAGGCGGCAGAAACCATCGCCAAGGAGATTGGCGGCGAGGTACTGCTCATCGACCCACTAACTGCCGATTGGACGAACAACCTACGCAACGTTGCCAATACTTTTGCCAAGGTGTTGAGTCAGGGGCATTCTATCTATGTGCAAGCAATGGCGAGAATCGCTGGCCAATCCCCTCCAGCCTCGACAGAAAGCATTCCCCCAAGCCAATAAAAGAAGACAAATGGAATACCAAGACACTACGGACAAGCGACTTGAGGTAATTTCCATTGAGCACCTCTGGGCGGGCTATGACCATGAACCCGTTCTGGAGGACATCAACCTCTCGGTGAAGGAACTGGACTTCATCGGCTTAATTGGACCGAACGGGAGTGGCAAGACGACTTTATTCAAGGTTCTATTGGGACTGCTGCTGCCCTGGCAGGGCGAGGTACGCATCATGGGCACGAGCGCAAACAAAGGAAGGCGATACATTGGCTACGTGCCGCAGACGGTAGAATTCGATCGCGCCTTTCCCATTAGCGTGTGGGATGTGGTGTTGTTAGGAAGACTGGGCAAACGGCGGCTGCTACAGCCCTACACCGAGAAAGACAACAAGTGCGTGGCACAGGCACTGCGCGACGTGGAGATGTTCCACCTGCGCGATCGCTCCATCAGCGAGCTTTCCGGCGGTCAACGGAAGCGGATCTACATCGCCCGCGCCCTAGCAACGGATCCCAAAATTCTGCTCTTAGACGAACCTCTAGCGGGCATTGACCCCCATGTGGGTACCCACATCTACGAACTCCTGAGACAACTCAACGATCGCATCACGATCTTGATGATCTCTCACGATATCGGCGCGATCGCGTCCTGCGTGAAAACCGTGGGCTGCCTCAACCGGAAATTGTACTATCATGGCGAAAAGGAGATTACGCCCCAGATGTTGGAACTAGCCTACCAGTGCCCCGTTGACTTAATCGCCCACGGGGTTCCCCATCGAGTCTTCCCAAATCATCCCATAGAGCATCCGATCGAGGAGAAGCAGCAATGATTGAGGCACTGCAATTCGACTTCATGCGCAATGCACTTATGGCAGGAGTACTGGTTAGCATTGCCTGTGGCATTATCGGGACTTTCGTGGTCATCAACCGAATCGTCTTTATCAGTGGCGGCATCGCGCACGCAGCCTATGGTGGCATCGGTCTGGGGTACTTCTTTCAGTTCAGCCCCGTGCTTGGCGCAGTTATCTTCAGCGTGGCAGCTGCATTAGGGATGGGGATCGCGCAGCGCCAGACGCGGCAGCGAGCAGATACTATTATCGGGGTGATGTGGGCGATTGGCATGGCGATCGGAATTCTCCTGGTGGATCTAACCGGAGGCTACAAGGCAGATCTGATGAGCTACCTCTTCGGCAGCATTTTAACTGTCTCCTCAAGCGACCTGGCGATCGTGCTGGTTCTCGATCTCGTTGTTATCGTGCTAGTAGCTTTGTTTTACAAAGAGTTACTGGCAATTTCCTTCGACGAGACTTTCGCGACAGTTGCTAACGTGCCAGTGGACGCGATCTACCTGACCCTAATGTGTACGATCGCGCTCACGGTGGTCATGATGATGCGAGTGGTGGGGCTAATTATGGTAATCGCTTTGTTGACGATGCCAGCAGCCATCAGCGGTCAGTTTGTGAAGGACATGAGGAAGATGATGGTGTTGGCAAGCGTCCTGAGCATGGTCTTCACGACGGTAGGGTTGTGGCTGTCGTACTTTTTTAACCTCACCTCTGGCGCAACGATTATTTTAGTTGCTGGTGCAGTCTATTTGTTCAGCCTAGTCGTACAGCCGCTAATGGGCCGCACTCAACCGAGCGAAGCAACGCTGAAACGAACAGAGGAGATGGGAAGGACTCGCAAGTAAGCTTACCCCGGCTGAAGCGCGGGGGCTTCCGCGCTCCCGGAGGTGTTTTGTGACTGGGTAGCCAACCTGGTAGAAATAGAAGCGAGGAGATTCTTTGGGGCGTTTCCTCAAGGGATATTTCTCATCCTAGACGATGCCGAATCCCTCCAAACCGGTAAGCTTCGTTCCGAGCCCCCAATCCCTTTACCTATGCTACCCGCAGTGACAAGCGATTGTTGGAGTTCCTCTCGCTCCCTGACTGGGATGACGAATTGGGAATCGAACCGCAGGAGCGAATTCTGCTTAACGATCGCGTTCCAGAAACTTACTTGTTGCGAGAGGACAACCTGGAAGCCATTGCAGCGCGAAAGGAGGAGTTTGTCTTCAAACCGCTCTACCACGAAGGTTAAAATTTAAGTAGAAGAGTTGTTTAGATAGCGCTCCACGAAGAGGGAGATTTTTCTTGAGTATGGAAAAAGCCGGGCAACAAGCAACTGCTCGACCTGCGAGCGAGGAGAATCTCATTACCCTGTTCCTTGGCGGTGATGTAATGACCGGAAGAGGGATCGACCAAATTTTGCCTCATCCAAGCGAGCCGTTTATCCCCGAACCCTATGTTAATGATGCTAGGGAATATGTCAAACTTGCCGAGCGAGCCAACGGTTCAATTCCAACTCCAGTCAGCTTCACTTACATTTGGGGAGACGCTCTAGAGGAATGGGAGCGAGTAGCACCAGATGTGAAGCTAATTAATTTAGAAACCAGTATCACTAAAAGTAACGATTATTGGTGGGGGAAAGGGATTAACTATCGCATGAATCCTGACAATATTCCCTGTCTGAGGGCAGCTAAAATCGATTGTTGTTCGCTGGCAAACAACCACGTTCTCGATTGGGGATATTCCGGTCTAGTAGAGACCATTGCCACCTTAAAGAAGCGCAGATTAAAATCGCTGGTGCGGGTCGAAATCAGATCTCAGCCGAAACTCCAGCCATTATGGAAGTAAAAGGCAAAGGTAGAGCGATCGTCTTTTCTTTTGGCGTAACCACTAGCGGTATTCCTTTAAGTTGGGCTGCTGGTAAAGACAAGCCTGGAGTTAATCTCTTGCAGGACTTATCTGCTCGAACAGTTCAGTATATCCAGAAGCAAGTCGAGCGAGTCAAACAACCAGGAGATGCGATCATCGCTTCCCTTCATTGGGGAGGCAATTGGGGTTATGAAATTCCTCCCGAACAAATTGAATTCGCCCATCAACTGATTGACTATGCTGGAGTCGATCTGATTCACGGACATTCTTCTCACCATGTTAAAGGCATCGAAATTTATCGCGATCGACTCATTATCTACGGCTGTGGCGACTTGCTCAATGATTATGAAGGAATCAGCGGTTATGAAGCTTTTCGAGGCGATCTCGGCTTAATGTATTTTGCCACCCTCGACTCTTCCACAGGGAAACTCATCAATCTGCAAATGGTACCCACTCAGAGCGAACGCTTCAGAGTGCAACGAGCCTCAACTTCAGATGTTCTGTGGCTAATAGAACTCTTAAATCGAGAAGGGAAAAGATTGGGCACTCAAGTGCAATGGCATTGAGCCGGAGATCCGTGCGAAAGAGGATAAGAGTCCGTTGGTGCTGCTGGCAAGCCCTTGCTGGCAGATGTTTTTGACGGCAGTATCCCAGGAGCTTTTGGGGAGTTGGGAAAATTTCTCTTTGACCTTTTTTGAATTGGAGGGAAGCGACTTGACTTTAAACGTAAGCGATCGCTTCAAATGGTACCCCAAATTGACGTAAATACATGGGCTTGTCTATTTCGTCAGTTTTTCCTACCATGTAAGGCATCACGAAATCTGGACGTAACTGATCCACTTTCACACTTTACCCAATCACAGAGGTTTTATCCTTTTTATTCTTTACTCAACAAGGGGTGTTGTTCTTCTCCTTGGCACCCCCTGAACGTTTACAATTCTACTTTTTTCCATGTCAGGGAGATTCCCTCTTCAAGAAAATTTTCAAGTCCGCCCAAAAATGGGACTGACATGCCTAAATCAAAGGATTACTCTAAACTTAAGCGCCAATTTTTCGAGTCAATTCAGTAAATAATTAAAAAACTATGAGGTTATCCGAGCTTGTCCGGCAGGCTTTACAAACTGGTTATGTCAGTTCAGAACTAGAAGCGGAAGTGATGCGAATCTGCACTCCCGATTGGGTTTTATCACTAGAAGAAAGTATCTATCTAGACCAGTTAATGGGGGCAATTTTAACCGGAGAAGTAGCCGGACTAATTTGGTAGATTTTGTCGGTTGGGGATTGCGTAGCGCCACCCAACACTAGCCCTCCTAATAACTAGGAAGGTATTTTTTCAAGGAAAATTTGCTAAATAATCAACCCTATATAGCAATCCTAAATGAATCATAAATATTGTAGTGAGGACATCCTGCCCGCGCGAGCGAGACGCTCGCACTAGGTTAAAAATCAACGTTCACCAATCAAACAGGATTGCTATAGGTCGCCACCGCGAAAGGCTAGTAAAAAGACAACTACTGGCCCCGCAATCATGATTAAAGACACAAAAACCAAATTAAAAATAACTTCCCAGTTAAGACTTGTTATAGGGTCAAGAAGGTTTGTCAGAAAATCCATTTTTCCTCCCAATTTTATCTTTATATAGGTCAACAGAGTAGCTGAATAATAGCATAATAGGGAATCGTTTCTTATCTTACCGGGCAATTCTCCGCTCTTTTTCAGGAAAGATACAAAAATACATAAAGTTTTATTTCATAAGGAAAAAATAGGATTTATGGCAACTTGGCGATGTGTGAAACTTTGTGGGGCTTGCTGTCATCTCGAACCGAGCGATCGCCCCGACTTGGATAAGTATTTATCCTCAGAGGAATTAGAGCTATATCTCAGTATGGTTGGGGAAGGGGGATGGTGTATCCACTTCGACCATAATACGCGAGAATGCAAGATTTACGAACAACGCCCGCGTTTTTGCCGCGTTAAACCAGATATTTTCCAGCAAATGTATGATATAGATGCAACAGAGTTTAATGATTTTGCTATTGATTGCTGTCGTCAGCAAATTGAAGGCGTTTACGGAAGAAATAGTCAGGAAATGCGTCGCTATAACCAAGATGGCCAATGGGGTATAGCCCCACAACCGACTCTCGTACCTACCTCGCCAGCAAGAATCTTGGCTCCATCTTCTAGCCGACCGATACCTGCGAAGCCTCCAGTAGTGTCTACAAATCGACAAGCTGCTTCTACTTTTGGACCCATCGAACCTGGAGCAAAGCTATAGTGTCTGAGTTGCTGGGGAGTAACTTCGGACAATGGTTGCGCTGCTGGAGATCCCCAGTTGAGATATATAGCATCGACATCGGTCAGGAATAATAAGCCATCAGCTTCCAGTTCCACTGCCAGTAATGCGGCGGCTAAGTCTTTGTCAATGACTGCCTCGACTCCATGAATAGCTCCATTAGGAAAAATAACAATCGGAATGCCACCACCGCCAGCGCAGATGACAACTGCCCCCGCCTCAACTAATAGTCGAATGGCTAACAGTTCGATAATTCGGCGGGGTTCGGGAGAGCTTTCAAGGGTATGTTTTTAACATTTTGGAGTAGGGCTAAGTAAAATTACTGTA
>CAYTUO010000092.1:0-12779 GCA_964441015.1 uncultured Pleurocapsa sp. | reverse complement strand
TCATCCCGACCCCGCGCTAGGCGACGGGGCGGGGATTCTCGCGGTTGAGGCTAAATTCTGATTTGTGAATTGAGAATTATAAATGATTTCGATTGAAATAAGCCAACCCAAAGACAAATACAAGCCTTTGATCTAAAATCCTTTCATCGAATGACTATGGGCAAGATAGCCAACCCACGCACGAGAGGAGTGAAAGTCAAGACAACGCTCCTCTGTTGTTTTCTGTCGCTAGCTATCTTGTTAGTTGTAGTTTTTGTTGGGATAACCCCTGCACTAGCGCAGCAATCCGTCACCGTGTCGGTTTTGATGCACGCTCCCGAAGCATTGGAATGGAAGCCTTTCGTTGAAGAATTTCAGCAAAAATACCCTAATATTCACCTAGAGATTGTCGAGGGGCCCAACGATGCCAACCAAAGAGAAGACCTCTACACCTCTTCTTTTCTCTTGGGAAATTCTCCCTACGATCTCGTTTTCATGGATATTAACTGGGCACCCAAATTTGCTGCTGCGGGATGGTTGATGGACTTGTCAGATAGGATTTCTCCTGAAGCGTTATCTGCCTTTCTTGAAGGTGACGTAAATGGAGGACGCTATCAAGGAAAACTCTATCGAATGCCTTTGCGTTCCGATGCCGGAATGCTTTACTACCGCAAGGATTTATTAGAACAAGCGGGATACAAACCGCCCGAAACCTTTGAAGAACTCGTTCAAATCTCTCAAGCTTTGCAGCAGCAAAAACTAGTCGATTGGGGATATCTCTGGCAAGGCAAACAATATGAGGGGTTATCGGCGATGTTCGTCGAAATTCTGCAAGGTCATGGGGCATTTTGGGTCAATCCAGAAACCTTGGCAGTAGGACTCGACCGGCCAGAAGCCATAAAAGCTGTCCAGTTTTTACGCAGTACCATCGAGAAAGGAATTTCCCCACCTGGCGTAACGACCTATGCCGAAGAAGAAACCCGCCTCCTATTCCAAAATGGTAAAGCTGTTTTCTTACGCAATTGGCCCTATGTTTTCAGCTTAGCCTCTCAAGTTGATTCAAAAATTCGCGGCAAGTATGCCATTAAACCAATGATTCATGCAGTAGGTCACAAGAGTGGGGCTTGTCAGGGAGGATGGGGATTGGGTATCGCTACAAGCAGCCAGCATCCCGACGAAGCTTGGAAAGTTATTGAATTTTTTAGCAGTGAAGACGTACAGCGCCGATTTATCTTAGCAACGGGCAAAGTTCCCAGTCTCAAATCGCTTTTTAATGACCCGACAGTTGTTGCCAAATATCCTCACTATCCTCAACTCTTAAAAGTGATTGAAAATGCTGCTTTGCGCCCTCCCATCGCTCAATATGCCCAAGCTTCCGACATTTTACAGCGCTATCTCAGTGCAGCGTTCACTAACAGAATCAGTCCAGAACAAGCCATGAAAGCCGCCGCCGATGAAACTCGTCGGTTATTAGGGAATGGTGATTAGTGACCAGTGACCAGTTATCAGTGACCAGTTATCAGTTATCAGTTATCAGTTATCAGAGGGCAGAGGAGCAGAGGACTCCAGGAGCAGAGGGGCATCTCTCAATTACGAATTACGAATTACGAATTACGAATTACGAATTACGAATTACCAGTCACCTTCTCACCAATCGCCAATCACCATTCCCAATGACTAATGACTCAGATATTATAGTGAGGTTTATGAATCAATAAACAAATAACTTAGTCTTACTAAGACAAATTTAACCATAGGAATTTTGCGGACACGGAATGTTTGATTGTATTGTTGTCGGTGCGGGGCCTGCGGGAGCAACCGCCGCTTATCACCTTGCCAAACGGGGACGCTCAGTTGTCATTCTAGAAAAAGCCAGTTTACCACGCTATAAGCCCTGTGGTGGGGGAGTTTCACCTGCGATCGCCAAATGGTTTGACTTTGATTTTACTCCTGTTATTGATAACACCATCACCAAGGTGCAATATACCTGGAAAATGGGCGATCCTGTGGAAACTGAATTGAAAATGAAGGAACCTATGTGGATGGTCAAGCGGGATCGATTCGATCATTATTTGATCGAGCAAGCGAAACAGAAAGGCGCACAGATAAAAGATAATACAGAAGTCACCGCGATCGCCCCCAAGAGTAATGGCTGGAAAGTCACTACCTCTAACGGAACCTTTGAAGCATCCTATCTGATTGCGGCTGATGGGGTTAAGGGTTCGATGGCAAAGTGGTTGGGATCTAAGCCTCGTCAAGCATTCCTGGGGGCAACTTTAGAAATCAAAACTTCTCTAGGGCCAAAGCAACAGCATACCGCCTCTTTTGACTTTGGTACGCTTAAAAACGGCTATATCTGGAACTTTCCCAAAGCTGATGGGTATTCCCTAAGTGCAGGCTGTTTTCGCGGTAAGGCCAAACCCGACGAATTGAAAAAGCAACTTACTGACTACGCTAAGGAGTCTGGAATTGACCTCTCCAATAGTCAATACAGTGAATATGCCCTCAGTTTGTGGACGGACAATCAACCCTTACACGCTAATCGTGCCGTGATTGCAGGCGAAGCAGCCGGAATTCTCGATCCCTTGAGTGGCGAGGGAATTCGTCCTTCAATCTATACTGGCATGAAAGCGGCAGAAGCGATCGATGCGGCCCTAGTAGGTGACGGACAAGCCTTGGCCAACTATACCAAAGTCATTAGCGAAGAATGGGGTTCTGATATGCTATTGGCTCAGCGCTTGGCTGGATTATTCTATCAGTTTCCTGGAATCGCCTACAAAGTCGGTGTCAAGCGACCTGCCGCAGCGCAAATTATGGCTAAAATCCTCTGTGGAGAATTGCGTTACAGCGATGTTACCGAACAGGCAATGCAGCGATTGAAAAAGAGTCTTCTTCCTGGAATGGGACGGTAGCGCGATCGCGCCTAAAAAAAGAAAATAAAGTAGCAAAGGATTAAAGAGATTTGATGACTACTCGCATAATTATCGTGCGTCACGGACAAAGTAGCTACAACGCCCAGAAAAAAATACAAGGTCGTTGCGATGAGTCAGTCTTGACGGAACAAGGTCGTATTGATGCCGAGACAGTCGGTACTATCCTCAGTAAGCTGAACATTGATGTTATCTATTGCAGTCCCCTGCAACGGGCAAAAACAACGGCACAAATTATACAAAGCTGTCTGGAAAATCCTCCCGCCCTACAAGCGACAGATAAGCTGATGGAAATCGATTTACCGCTTTGGGAGAATTTGCCTAAGTCAGAAGTAGAAGAAACATTTCCAGAGGATTACCGTTGCTGGAAAGAACGCCCTCACGAATTTAAAATGCTGCTGTCTACTCCCGAAGAACAAAGGGAACATTTCCCCGTCCTTTCTCTTTACGAACAGGCACAGCAATTTTGGCAAGAAATCCTGCGCCAACACCGAGGGCAAATGGTTTTAATCGTGGCGCACAATGGCATTAATCGCTGCTTAATTATGAGTGCCCTGGGCATTTCTCCCTCTCTTTACCACTCCATTCAGCAATCCAACTGCTGTATCAATGTATTGAACTTTTCTGGAGGTTGGGGCGACTCGGTTCAGCTAGAATCCTTAAATCAAGTCTCTCACTTGGGCAAACCCCTGCCTTCATTCCGCAATCCCCATAAAGGCCCTCGTTTCCTATTAATCCGTCACGGCGAAACCCAGTGGAATCGAGAGTCTCGCTTTCAAGGAATTCGTGATATTCCCCTCAACGATACGGGAAGGGAACAAGCGCAAAAAGCGGCAGATTTTCTCAAAGATGTGGCGATCGACTTTGCAGTCAGCAGTCCCATGTTACGTCCCAAAGAAACCGCAGAGATCGTTCTTCAGTACCATCCCGATCTCAGTCTAGACCTTCACGAACAACTCATGGAAATTTGTCACGGACTCTGGGAAGGAAAACTAGAGACGGAGATTGAAAACGAATTTCCTGGATTACTCCATCAATGGAAACAAGTCCCAGAAACGGTACAAATGCCAGAAGGAGAGAATTTACAACAGGTTTGGGATAGGGCGATCGCCTGTTGGCGGGAGCTAGTAAAACGCTATGCTAATTCTTCAGAACCGAGAACGGGTATTGTCGTTGCTCATGATGCGATTAATAAAGTCATTCTTTGTGATTTATTAGGGTTAAAACCGGCTAATTTCTGGAAGATTAAGCAGGGAAATGGTGGCGTTAGCGTCATTGACTATACCGATGGTGCAGAAGGAATGCCCGTGTTGCAAGCGATTAATCTGACCGCCCATTTAGGGGCAGGCATTCTCGATAAGACAGCAGCAGGGGCGTTATAAATTCATCAATTCTGACTACAATTACACATTTGGGATGCTCCCTCGCTCATCCGATTGTATTGAGATTAATACAAATATCTGGGATAAGGCATAATTGTAAAGAAATAATACGGGGTGAGCAAATTTCTATCATCCTCCAAACCAAGGCGATCGCAAATAATGGGGAAACAGCGAATTTTATCTGGGGTGCAACCCACAGGCAACTTACATCTCGGTAACTATCTAGGGGCAATTCGTAACTGGGTCGAGATTCAGGACAATTATGAGAATTTTTTCTGCGTAGTAGATTTACACGCTATCACAGTTCCGCACAATCCCAAAACCCTAGCCAACGATACATACACCATCGCTGCCCTCTATTTAGCTTGCGGCATCGATCTGCAATACTCTACCATTTTCGTTCAATCCCACGTCACCGCCCATAGCGAACTTGCATGGCTGCTTAACTGTAGCACCCCTCTAAACTGGTTGGAAAGAATGATTCAGTTCAAAGAAAAAGCCATCAAGCAAGGAGAAAACGTTAGCGTTGGTTTATTAGATTATCCTGTCCTAATGGCAGCCGATATTCTACTCTACGATGCGGATCAAGTTCCTGTTGGAGAAGATCAAAAACAACACTTAGAACTGACGCGAGATATTGCCATCCGAATCAACGATAAATACGCAAGCAAAGAAAAACCAGTCCTGAAACTTCCCGAACCCCTGATTCGCAAAGAGGGAGCGCGAGTAATGAGTTTGACGGATGGGACGAGTAAAATGTCTAAGTCAGATCCTTCAGACATGAGTCGAATTAATCTCCTCGATCCGCCAGACTTAATCGAGAAAAAAATTAAGCGCTGTAAAACTGATCCTATCAAAGGTTTAACGTTCGACGATCCAGAACGTCCCGAATGCAACAATTTGTTGACCTTATACGCTATCTTGTCGGGAAAAACAAAGCAAGAAGTCGCAGTAGAGTGTCAGGATATGAGTTGGGGTCAATTTAAGCCTTTATTCGCCCAAGCGACCATAGAAGCCCTCAAACCAATCCAAGAAAAATATCAAGAAATTATGGATAATAGAGACTATTTAGACTCCGTATTGCGAGAAGGTCGCCAAAAAGCTGAATCTGTTGCCAATAAAACCCTCGCCAGAGTCAAAAATGCCCTTGGCTATTTACCACCCCTTTGACAGTTATCAGTGATTGGTGAGAAGGTGATTGGGAATTAGTAGTGCGAGCGTCCCGCTCGCGTGGGCTTTTCGGCCCACACTACAATAACTGATAACTGATAGCTGATAGCTGATAGCTGATAGCTGATAGCTGATAACTGTTCGACACTTCCTCATTCCCAAGGAATAATAAATAATGACAACTAGATTTCGCCGTGCCGTTCAAGCTAGAGAATTTCTAATTACTGCTGAGGTGACTCCTCCAAAAGGCGGGAATCCAGCGCGGATGTTAGAGATGGCAAAGCTTCTGAAAGGTCGAGTTCATGCAGTGAATATTACTGACGGAAGTCGCGCTGTTGTGAGAATGTCTTCGGTGGCCGCATCGGCTATATTGTTACAGCAGGGCATTGAACCTATTTGTCAGATTTCCTGTCGCGATCGCAACTGCATCGGATTAGAGGCGGATTTAATGGGCGCTCATGCTCTTGGAATTCGCAATATTTTAGCACTGACAGGCGATCCGGTTAATGCGGGCGATCGCAAAGAAGCCAGATCAGTTTTTGAACTCGAATCGATTAGACTTCTCAAACTCATTAGCAATCTCAATAGTGGTCTCGATTTTAATCATCAACCCCTTCCCGACGAACCGCTAGACTTATTTGCAGGGGCGGCTGTCGATCCGCAATTGAACAGTTGGTCAGGTTTGCAACGGCGATTCGAGCGTAAATTAGAAGCAGGGGCGCAGTTTTTCCAAAGCCAATTAATTACGGATTTTGAACGGCTAGATAAGTTTATGCATCAAGTCGCCGCTGGAACAGATAAACCGATCTTGGCTGGCATCTTTTTACTTAAATCCGCTAAAAATGCTTTATTTATTCACAAAAATGTTCCAGGCGTTTCTATTCCAGAAGAGATTATTAAACGTTTAGCAGATTCAGTCGATCCCCTTCAAGAAGGAGTCAAAATAGCTGCCGAACAAGTTCAGTTAGCCAAGCAACTCTGTCAAGGCGTTCACCTAATGGCAGTCAAGCGAGAAGATTTAATTCCCCAAATTCTCGATCGCGCTGGAATTTCTTGTCTGGAAAATTAACGTACTCTATTTATTCACCGACAACTTTTTTAAGAGTACTCACAAAATCGGGATAAGAAATCGCCGCCGCCTCCGCACGATGAATGGTTGTCGTTCCTTTAGCGTTCAAAGCCGCGATCGCAAGACTCATAGCAATACGATGATCGCTATAGCTATCTACGTCTGTCCCGATCAAAGGCGTTCCTCCAGTAATTTCTAAGCCATCGGGCAGTTCAGTAATCTTGGCTCCCATGCGGTTCAATTGCGAGGCGATAACGGCAAGGCGATCGCTCTCTTTGACTCTTAACTCCGCCGCATCTCGAATCACCGTCGTTCCTTGGGCAAAAATTGCTGCTACTGCCAAAATAGGAATCTCGTCAATCAAGCGAGGAATCACATCCCCTTCAATGGTACAAGCTTTTAACTGACTCGATCGCACCCGCAGATCGGCTACAGGTTCCCCTGTCACGATTCGTTGATTTTCTAATTGAATATTAGCTCCCATCATTTCCAGAACTTCTAAAATTCCTGTTCGCGTGGGATTAATACCAATATTTTCAATAACTAATTCAGAATCGGGCACAATGCAAGCAGCCACTAACCAAAACGCCGCCGAACTAATATCCCCAGGAACAATGACCTTCTGTCCTTGTAAGGTTGCCGGCCCGACAATTGTAGCGCTGTGAGTTTCGGGATCGATTTCGACTTGTGCCCCAAATGCTTGTAACATCCTCTCGCTGTGATCCCGCGATAGAGAGGGTTCGGTGACGGTGGTTTTGCCTTCTGTCATTAACCCCGCCAGGAGAATGCAGGATTTAACTTGCGCCGAGGCGATGGGAGAATGGTAGTGAATGGGGTTGAGTTGTTGTCCACGAACGGCTAAAGGAGCAAGGGAATTATCCTTTCTTCCCCAAATTTGCGCTCCCATTTGCTGTAGCGGTTGGATAACACGAGACATGGGACGCGATCGCAGTGAACTATCTCCCGTCACCGTAAAAAAGCGCCCCCCATGAGACGCTAGCAATCCCAACATGAGGCGCATCGTCGTGCCAGAATTCCCTGAATTCAACACATCCGTCGGTTCTTGTAGGTTCCCCAGTCCGATGCCTTTGACAATGACTTTTTCCCTATTGAGGGGAGAAATTTCTGCTCCCATTGCCCCAAAACAACTGGCAGTACTGCGCGGATCTTCTCCTAAGAGTAACCCTTCAATAATAGTTTCCCCTTGAGTGATCGCACCTAACATTAAGGCCCGATGGGAGATGGATTTATCGCCAGGAACGGCGATTTTTCCGGTTAAAGCCAGTCCAGAAGCAGGCGGATTGACGATTAAATCCTCTTGCTCGGCAGTGGGGTGCAGCTTAACAATGGGAGACGACATGGCAATGGATGGGATGAATGAGATAGCGTAGCCGATCTTATCAAAGGAGAGCGATCGCTCTTCAATTTTCTTTTCAGTTTTCTACTCTAAAATTCAAATATATCTATGATGTCTGAGTTAAGCTAGGGCAGATTGACACTCCCAGCGCCTTTACGGGTGTCCTCTTGCTGCATTTAAGATAGATTGGGAAAATATAGTTCTTCAGGAGAACGAGGTAAGCACGTGCCAGGGAATGAGCGAGAGAAAATACGCCATCTGTTAGTCATTCAAGATCCTCAAGGTCAAAGAATGATTCCGCTTGAGGGAGTCACCTATTCCCTTGGTAGAGATCCGCGAAATTCTATCGTCCTCAATTCTAAATTAGTCTCTCGCCAACACGCCATTTTATTGCGGGTAACCGCCCCAGAAAGCAAGCATCACCTCTTCCGCATCGTCGATGGCAATCTCAACGGACAAAGAAGCAAAAATGGCCTGTTAGTCAACGGGAAAAAATACTTATCTCACGATCTCAAGCACGGCGATATCATCGAATTTGGGCCCCAAGTTCAAGCCAAATACTATTCCATTGCCAACCTAACCGATTCAGAATTTGCCGAGTCATGTGAAGCAGAAGACTTTTCAGATTTTCTCATCAGTCGCGCCAATGCCTACGAAACCATAATAGCGCCCGAAACCGAACTGACCAACAATAGCGAAGCTGCCTTAGTGCGTTTAGCCTCCTTTCCCGAACTCATTCCCAATCCCATTATTGAAATAGATTTAAAGGGAAATGTAACCTATCTCAATCCAGCAGCCATTCTCAAATTTCCCGAACTCAAGGAAATGGGACATTCTCACCCTATTTTGCTAGGACTTGCCTCTAGCATTGAAAATCAAAAGAGAACTGCCTTTGTGCGAGAAGTACAAGTTGAGGGCGAGTTTTTTGAGGAATCAATCCACTACATTCCTGAAAGCGATTTAATTAGAATTTTTATCGTCGATATTAGCGAACGCAAGCAAGCCGAAGAAGCTCGACGACAGGCAGAGGAAAGATTTCGCAGAATTTTTGAAAATGCCGTTGAAGGAATTTTTCAAACCAGCTTGGACGGACGCTATCTGGTGGCAAACCCCATGCTGGCAAGCATCTACGGCTATGACTCCCCAGAAGAGTTGATGGCGAGCATCACCAATATCGGGCGGCAACTCTACGTCGATCCGCTTCGTCGAGCCGAGTTCATGCTGATGATGGGCGAAGAAGGAGGCGTGAAGAGCTTCGAGTCTCAAGTGTACCGCAAAGACGGCAGTATTATCTGGATCTCGGAAAAAATCCGTCCCTTATACAACCCAAACGGTCAGATAATCGGATATGAAGGTTCGGTGGAGGATATTAGCGAGCGCAAACGAGCCGAAGAAGAACTGCGAAAGCGCGATCGCTTACTACAAGCTGTGGCAGAAGCCGCTAGGTATTTACTGGCTGAAATAGACTACGAAAAGGCAATTTCCCAAGCCTTAGAAATGTTGGGTCAAGCAGCAGAAGTCGATCGCGCCTATATCGTCGCCAATCATCCCCATCCCATTAGTGACGGAGCAGCGATGAGCCTGCGCTCTACTTGGTCGCAGGGGTCCCTAGAACCGCTAATTCACCAACCTCACTGGCAAAATCGACTCTACAGTGAATTTAGCCAATCCGACTGGTACGGGACTCTCTCTAGCGGACGCTCAATTAGTCGGGCAATAGAAGAATTTCCTGTTGCCGAACAATCCCTCCTCGACCTAGATAACATTCAATCGCTGCTCGCCGTCCCTATCTTTTTAGGCAGCGAATTCTGGGGCTGGATCGGTTTTGCTGACACCCAGCAAGAGCGTCGCTGGTCGGTTCACGAAGAATCTACCCTATTTACGATGGCAGCTAGCATTAGCAGTGCCTTACAGCGCCAGCAAACAGAAGAATTCATTCGCTACCGCGCCCTTCACGATTTGCTAACGGATTTGCCCAATCGAACCCTATTTAACGAGCAGCTATCCCTCGCTATCCCCAACGCGAGTCGGCAGGCAAAAACGTTAGCCGTCATGTTTTTAGACCTCGATCGCTTTAAAACGATTAACGACACCCTGGGACACACGGTAGGAGATGATTTATTAAAATACGTCGCGCAACGCTTGAAAAACTGCCTCAGAGCGGGTGATATTGTTGCTCGTTGGGGAGGAGATGAATTTATCATCCTGCTGCCTCAGATAGAGCAAGTTGAAGACGCGACTGGAGCGGCACAGAGAATCTTACAAGGATTAGATTCTGTGTTTCATCTCGAAGGTTACGAACTCTACGTCACCAGTAGTATCGGCATTGCTTTGCTCAATGAAGACAGTTGCGATGCCGAAACCTTAATCAAAAACGCGGATACAGCCCTATACTACGCCAAGGAACAGGGAAGGAATCAGTATCAGTTTTATCAGCCTTCCATGAATACCAAAGCACCCGAACGCTTGAAGTTAGAAAAACGGTTGCGCCAAGCTTTAGAAAAAGAGGAATTTAGCCTTTTTTACCAACCTCGCGTCGAGCTTGCCACGGGAGCGATCGCAGGCATGGAGGCTTTGATCCGTTGGCAGAATCCCGAAATGGGAGCCGTATCTCCTGGCCTGTTTATTCCAGTTGCCGAAGAAAGCGGGTTAATTATTCCTATCGGCGAGTGGGTGTTGCGAACGGCTTGCATCCAAAATAAAGCTTGGCAAGACGAAGGGTTACCGCCCATTTGCATCGCTGTCAATCTTTCGCCCTTGCAGTTTCGTCAGCCTCAACTGGTTGAAACCGTCGCGGGGATTTTAGAAGAAACCGGACTCGAACCTCACTATTTAGAACTAGAAATCACAGAAACGACGGCCATTCAGGATCTGGAATTTACGAGAACCGTGTTGCAAAAGCTAGAGCAAATGGGCGTTCGTCTGGCGATTGACGACTTTGGTACAGGTCATTCTTCTCTGAGTCGTCTTCAATTATTGCCCCTACACAATCTGAAAATTGATCGCTCTTTCATTCAGGATTTAACCCAGGATGTTAGAGTCTCTCATATTGTCACGGCAGTCGTTACGCTAGGGCGGAGTTTGGGCTTGAGCATCATTGCCGAGGGGGTAGAAAAAGCGGAAGAACTAGAGTTCCTCAAATCGATTAACTGCGAGTCAGTGCAAGGTTATTTCTTTTATCGTCCGCTATCGGTAGAGGCAGCAACTGAGGTTCTCCGTCAAGCTTTAGCCAAATCGACCAACCCCTAGTATGAGGAATTTTCCTGATGAGCGATCGCCCTCCTTTCGACGACTCCCTGCGACAAAGCGATCGAGAAGTGCAACAAATTTCCGCGCATTTTCTCCATTGCGTCCAGACTCAATCCCCCTCCCAAGTCCTCGATAACTTCCGCCGTCTGTTTATTGAAGGAAGAGAATACCAAGACGCGCAAGTCCGTGCAGCACTGGAAAAAATTGTCATCTCCAAGCAAGCTGATCGCGAATTTCAGCGAGTTCTCTACCAGTGCTGTCAGATTCTCATCGATCGATGGTATAAACAAGCGGAATCGCAACCAGCGATTGTTGAGCTAGTCGAACTGTTCGAGAATTTGCCTTCCTCCCTCATTAGTGGCACTCGTCGATCAAGTCGTTGGTTGCAATTGGTCAAAAGTTTTAGGCAGAGCGAGCATTATCTGAGACTGAAACGCTTGCTAGGCGCGATCGCTCCCAGTCCTGACAGCAAAGTCAGCAATTCTCAATGTTTAGGCGATTTACTCAGTCGCTATCCTTTCCTCTATAAACACTGTCTGCTCGATGAAGACTGTACCATCGACTATCAGCGAACAGTCAGAAAAATTTGCTCGCGCAATCAACGGAATTACGAAGTGGCTTTAGCGCAATACGTAACTTATCGAGTGAGACTGCTGCAAATTGCTCGCGCACGTCAACTGTCATTGGGAGCCGGAAAACTCCTGCGACCAGTAGAAAATCCTACCTTGCTAAGTGGAGAGGAGTTAAAAATTGCGCTCAGACAGTTTTCTAGTAAAGGTCACAATAGTCCCGCAACTCAGAATTTATCGCTTGAATTTCTCACGCAGCAGAATCAGATCCCGTCCTATAAAACTTTTAAAGATAATTTATATCAATATTTAATCTCTATTCTTGACTCCGAACCGCGAAAAAATAAATTCAACAAACAACTGCATGAGAAATTACAAAGCATTCTCCCTGACTGTAATTCTCAGAAGCTGAGCGAATTTTTGATTCTGCGAACCTATACTCAGTTATTCAATTTTTTAGTTGTAGAAAGTTCCCAAAACCTCAATCACCAGATCCTTACGGATTTAATGACTAACTTGGGCACGACACAAGCGTCCATTTTTTTATTTAAATTAGTAATTTTGTACCCTAAAATAAAACCTCATTTAGAAAGTCGCTTTTCACTTTTATTCGAGCATTATGAGTTCTTTTCTCAAGAAAAAATTTCTTGGTTTATTAAAGTTTTAGAAAATTTTCAAATCGCTTTTAGTTTCCACTTTGGAACTTTAGATTTATCTGGGTTAAAACCCTATAATAGCAGTAAATAAAACTTAGAGTGGGTATGACCCACCCTACACTTTTTATCTGCGATCGCAGATCCCAAATCCTTTAGGATTGGGCAAACACTCTCGCAGCAGCAGCCACGCCAGCGCCTAGTGTAAAGCCATCATAGCCCAACTCAACCAAAGTCGCTTCTAGGGCAGCAATAGCGGCTAAGATATCGCGATCGCTCACAAACCCCAAGTGCCCGATCCGAAAGATTTTGCCTTTGAGATGGTCTTGTCCGCCTGCTAGAGCAATATCGTATCGCTTTTTCATCACAGAGCGAATTTTTTCCGATTCTACCCCAATGGGCGCAACTGCTGTGATGGCAG
>CAYTUO010000091.1:2692-12784 GCA_964441015.1 uncultured Pleurocapsa sp. | reverse complement strand
GGTACCTTGTCTGGGGATGGGCGAAATCTTTTCCACAGCTTCCAGGAATTTGGCTTAAGTGCCGAGCAGATCGCCACATTTTTATCCAATCCATCGATTGTCAATATTTTATCGCGGGTCACGGGCGGCAATGCTTCTATTATCAACGGCACCATCGAAGTCGTCGGGGGGAACTCCAACCTATTTTTGATGAATCCAGCAGGGATTATTTTCGGGGCAGGGGCGAGTTTAAACGTGCCAGCCGACTTTACCGCAACGACGGCGACGGGAATCGGCTTGAATGGAGGATGGTTTCAAGCATTTGGCACCAATGATTACGTCAATCTCGTTGGCAATCCTAATGGATTTGGGTTTCAGTCAGGGTCGGCAGGAGCGATTATCAATGCCGGTGACTTAGCGGTCAAACCTGGACAAAATTTATCTTTGCTCGGTGGAACCGTTATCAACACCGGAACCCTACAAGCGCCAGGGGGAAATATCACCATCACTGCTGTGCCTGGAACGGGTCGAGTGCGCCTGTCTCAAGACGGACATCTCCTCAGTTTAGAAATCAAACCTCCCAAAACTGAATCGGGAGAAGTATTGCCAGTACGGGGACTGGATTTACCTGAACTCCTGACCGGAACGGATGGCCAAGTCGAGACGGGATTGCAAGTAACGGCAAGCGGTCAAGTTAAGTTAACTGAGTCGGGAACGACGATTCCCACCCATCCTGGAACGAGTATCGTATCGGGCAGGGTTGATACATCTAGTGCCTCAGCACTTGGGGGAGAGATTAGGATTTTCGGCGATCGCGTCGGGTTAATAGGAGCGAATCTCGATGCCTCCGGTCAAACGGGTGGCGGGACGGTACTGATTGGCGGCGATTACAAAGGTCAGGGAACGGTTCCTAATGCCCAAGTGACGGTCGTCGATAAAAATTCAAAGATTCAGGCAAATGCGCTCGAAAATGGCAACGGCGGCCGCACGATTGTTTGGGCAGATGAAACCACGGCTTTCTCAGGCAAGATTAGTGCCCGTGGCGGGGAAAATGCTGGCAATGGCGGTTTTGTCGAAATTTCTGGCCAAGAAAATCTCAGTTTTCAAGGCCGTGTCGATGTCAGTGCCAGCAACGGCAGCGAGGGAACCTTACTCCTTGATCCAACCAATATCTTTATTGTGGATGGAAGTGGGGGAGGAAACGATGCTCAATTAAGCGATGGTCAAATTTTGGCGGGAGATGGGGCAACAGAAACGTTTACTATCTCGGAAACCGCCCTCGAACAGACAAACGGGAACGTTATTTTAGAAGCGACTAATAACATTACCATCGACGATCTCATCGATAATCAACTCGATTTGTCGAGCGATACGATCGCCTTTAAAGCGGATGCCGATGGCAACCAGGTCGGTGCTTTCTACATGAATTCAGGCGACACAATCGTAACTCAAGCAGGCGATGTAACCCTTTCGGGAGCGAGTTTAACCGTTGGTCTGATTAACACCAGAGGAACTAGTGTCACGGGAGGCAACGTGAATCTCACCGCCAATGGCGCGATCGCACTCAAAGGTTTGGATAGTTTGGAAAATAGCGTTGTCGGCCGCTCAATAATCATCAATACACCGGGTACGCTCTCGGTTGCTGGCAGCTTAAATGCTCGCAATGACGGAACAGAAGGTTCGGGGAACGTTACCATCGGCAATACCCTAGCACCCAGTTCGATTACCGTCGGGACGATCAGCACTCGCAATCTAGGAGGAGGCAATGGCGGTAATATTTTCATCAACACGACGGGTTCGCTCAACGTCACCGATGCTTTCTTACCGGATACGGGCAATCCTGGCGATCCTAACAATCCCAACGATATCAGCATTGGCAGCGAAGCTAATGGGAAGGGAGGAAATATTAATATTACTGCCGGAGGAAGCATCACCACAGCAGCCGGAATTTATAGCGACAGTACTACATCAGGAAATGGGGGCAATATTACCCTTACGTCTGGGGGAGATATTACAACAGGTAGGCTCGATTCTTCCGCAGAAACCCAAAATGCAGGCGCGATCGCCCTGACGAGCAAAAATGGGGCAATTAATCTTACCGGAATTGTGGACTCGACTTCAGTCAACGGAAAAGGTGGGGCCGTTAACCTGACTGCGGCCAATAATATCTCCACCGGGACGATTGTAACCAGTTCTCAAGCTGGAAATGGGGGCAATATCACCCTCAATAGCCAAAACGGAGCAATTAATACCACATCAGGTTCCTCTCTAACCGCTCAGGAAATTCAAGAGATCCTTGGCAGCGCTGTCGAGCTTAAGAACATTCAAGACCTTCTGGGATTAATTTCTGGGGCGGCAGCTAATGGCGGAAAAATTAGCTTAACGGCTCAGGGAAATATTACCACGGCTAACCTGCTTTCCAGTTCCCTCGCTCAAGGACAAGGAGGCGCGATCGCCCTCAATAGTAATCAAGGGATAATCGATACAACAGCCGCTCAAAACTTTAGCCTTTCATCCCCGTTGGGAGTTCGGCCAATCGCGGGCATCGATTCGAGTTCGAGTTTGGGAAGCGGACAGGGAACCTTGCAAGTCTCGGCGACTAATTTCACAGTCTCAGACAACATCTTTACCGATGGCGATATCCTCATCAAAAGTCCAGTGACGGTGAGAGATGATACGACTATGAATGCAGGTCAAGGGGGCATTACTGTAGAAAAACCCATTGTCGCGATCGGCAGTGCTTCTGTTGCCCTAACAGCCGAGAAAAATATTACCATCAGCGATGTGACCACTGGTGTTCCCGAACCAGAAGACTCAACCTTCTCAGTTCAACCTGCTGCTAACGGGCAACAGTTGGCAGATTTCATCCTGGGAGCGGGAATTACCATTTCTAAAGTCAAGTTTGTGGGTGCGACAGGCGAGACAGGTTCGGCAGGAATCTTCAGGGGAGGAAAGAGTGCCGGACTGGGGATTGAGAAGGGAATTATCTTAACAAGCGGTCAAGCAACTTTAGCGCTAGGGCCCAACAATGACGAAGGAGCAGGTGCTAGTAATGGATTGGCAGGAGACTCCGATTTAGATGCGCTGGTTCCAGAAGCTTCAACAAATGATGCAACCGTTGTGGAAATTACCTTTGATACAAAAGGAGGCAAGATCTCTCTTAATTACGTCTTTGCCTCGGAAGAGTATAACGAATTTGTCAATCAAGAATTCAATGATGTAGTTGGCATTTTTGTCGATGGCAATAATATTGCTCTCGTCCCAGGAACCAACACTCCGGTAGCCATTAACAACGTTAACTCGCAGAATAATTCAGCTTTGTATAACAACAACGCTCCGAACGACTTCCCAGGACAATCAACCCCCTTCAATAACCAATACGACGGCTTTACGAAAGTTCTGACTGCATCCTCGCCAGATTTAGATCCAGGATCTCATACCATTAAACTAGCGATCGCTGATGTTGGCGATAGCGAACGCGATTCGGCTGTTTTTATCGAAGGCGGTTCTTTGGGCGCAACTTCAACTAACGCACCCGGAAACCTTACCCTAGAAAGTACCAATGGCTCGGTTTCTACAGGAAATCTTTCGACGGCTTCTAGTTCCCAAGCTAACGGCGGTGCGATCGCTATTGACGCTGCCACAACCATTAACACGGGCACGATTAACACCAGTAGCACTCAAGGAAATGGGGGCAATATTACCCTCAATTCAAGCGGCGACATTCAGGTCAATAGTATTAACGCACAAGGCGGTTCTTTAGGGACGGGTGGCGATGTCAACGTGACTACTGACCAATTTTTCAGAGCCACAGGGACTTTTACCGACCAAAATAATATCGCAGCCAGTATTTCCACGGCCGGCGGTGCAGGAGGCGGCGCAATTAGCATTAGTCACGGCGGTAACGGCGTTACCCCATTTATCGTAGGCGATGCAAGTATTAATGGGACGGCGGGAGCAATTACAACGGGCACCTCTACGATTGACGCGGGTTCTTTCCCGTTCACAGAAACCAGAGGCAATATTTCTCTTCTTTCTGTAGAGAATCCGCTAGTCGCCCTTTTGCAGGAAGCGCAGCAAAATAACGATCCGACCAGTGCTGAACCCACCCCGGCCACTCAGCTTTCCGTGACAACGCCACCACCTGTTGTCCCCGTTGCCACTATCGACCAAGCTAAAGAGATTATTCAGATTATCGAACAAGAATCCGCCGCCAAACCTGCCCTAATTTACGTTAACTTTACTCCCCCTGGGGTTTCCCTGGCTCAAGATTTTGCTCGACAAGAAGCAAGTCTGACAAGTCAGTACGAAGGACATCTCGACTTACCTCAGAACAAAGCTCAACCGACGCTTTTAATTCCTCCCTCTGCAACTGACGAACTCGAACTACTGGCCATTACCAGTGAAGGGGAACCGATTCGCGTGCGAGTTCCTGGGGCTACCCGTGAGTTAGTCCTCCAGACGGCAGCAAAATTGTACGACCAAGTTTCTAACCTCGGCGACGACTATCTCGCTTCCTCTCAACAGCTATATCAATGGTTGATTGCACCTATCGAGGCCGAATTAAAAGCCAGAGGCGTAGAAAATTTCTTATTCATGATGCCAGAAGGCTTGCGTTTAGTTCCTATCGCTGCTTTGCATGACGGGCAAAAATACGTCGCCCAAAAGTACAGCACGGGTTTTGCTCCCAGTCTCAACTTGATCGATTATCGCTATCGCAGTATTAAAGACTCTCCCGTTTTGGCACTTGGAGCTTCTCAGTTCGAGGCTGACCAAAATCAAACCGATTTGCCAGCCGTACAAATTGAAGTCCCTCTGATTTCTAGCCAAATTCGTCGGGGAAAATCTGTTTTAGATAAGGACTTTACCTTACAAAATCTCGTTGAGAACCGTCAAGATAATCCTTATCCGATCATTCACTTGGCGACTCATGCCGATTTTCAGCCAGGAGAGCTTTCTAAGAGCTATATTCAGCTTTACAACCAAAAAATAGGCTTGAACGAACTGCGAGAACTGGGGTTAAACAAGCCAACAGTTGATTTGTTAGTGATTTCCGCTTGTCGTTCGGCTTATGGTGATAAGGATGCTGAGTTGGGTTTTGCCGGGTTAGCTGTACAAGCTGGCGTGAAAAGTGCGATCGCGAGTCTCTGGTATGTTGGAGATACAGGCACTTTAGCTCTAATGAGCGACTTTTATCGCCAACTCGAAACGGCACCAATTAAAGCTGAAGCCCTGCGTTTGGCACAAGTTGACATGATCGAAGGACGCTTGAAAAAACAAGGCGATGAAATTATTAGTACCAGAGGCGCAGTTCCTTTACCAGAGGAAGCTACTACCGCTCAAGAGGATCTCACCCATCCTTTCTATTGGGCAGCTTTCACTATGATTGGCAGTCCCTGGTAATCTAGCAGAGGGCAGAGGGCAGAAGGAAAAACCCTTTCAGACAAAGGTTCCAATCTGCAAGAGATGTCCTAATCTTTCTGCGCTTTGCTATGTGAAGTATCGTCGAAAGCGAGAATCGAAGTGATGTTTTTTCTGTTGGTTGCAGTCTTGACACAGGGTTTGTAGATTGCTGATGTCGTTATTTCCTCCTTTGGAGAGCGGGATAATATGGTCGATGTTCAAGGCGATTTCTTGGTTGGTTTTACCACAGCTTTTGCATTGATAGTTGTCTCGTTCAAAGACGTATTTTCTGACTTCTGGAGGAATGGGAATTCGAGGGGTTTTGGACATATTTTTAGGAAGGTTTTATCTCACGCAGAGGCGCAGAGGCGCAGAGAGAGGCATCTAATTAAGTCATGGTGGGGTGGGCATTGCCCACCAAAGATATTAGCTATAGAATTTAGTTTCTGATAGGGAATTAATTAGTTTACGTTCTGAATCAAGAGGTGATTCTGGTTCCATTTCTTCTGGTTCATCAGGGCAAAATTCTACAATCACATTAATTCTTACTTTGCCTTTTTTCCAACTTTTTGCACCAAGATTAAGAATTTCGCAATCTATTCCTTCATCAATCCATTTTTGTCTAGGTTTGTAGGAATTATTTTCTAAATCTCGAATTGATGATAATTGCAATACTTTAATCATCGTCAATTCCAATAATTCTCCTACTTTAAACATAGGATGTGAAACAATGATGTTGTTCGGCGATTGTTCTTTTAAAGCAATTACGTCATTTCTTTCGTCTAACCTATAAAATTTATTGTCCATTTATACCTCACTAATTTAGTTACTGTTTATCTTGATTGAGCGTTTGGCGAATCTCATCAAGGGGGGATTCTAATTTTTCTGGTTCATCAGGTTCGGTAGAAGAAAACTCTAGGAGTATCTTTATTTTTACTATTCCTTTTTTCCACCCTTTTTTAGGCTCTAAAAATTCACAATCAATGCCATTATTCCAGTGATTAATATTATACTCCAGACTATACTTAGAAGAAATCTCATGAAGTACATTTTGAAACGACTTATTTAGAAAGATTTGTCTAATAATAGAAAATAGTTGAGCAACTTTTAGAGATGTACGATTAAAAGATAACACACTGTCTTTATCTTTTATTTCATCTAACATTTTTTGAAACTTTATTTCCATAATGACCTCTTTTTGATTGATTGAGTTGAATAAAGTGCGTTAACTTAGCACCAAATTGAAAAAAGGATGCGAAAGATAGATTTACAGAATCCCGACTTAGAAAATGATTCCGAATCCAAAATTCAAAATTATATAGTTTAACGCACCCTACAATTTTAGAGTTAGATAAGGTTGAAAGTGTCAGCCGTTATTTCAGAAGCATTGCCATTCTCTGCATCAGAATGACTATCTTTTGAAACAAACTCAGGTAGAACGATCGCAGGTAATTGATATTCGTAAACTTGCCTTGCTTGCAAACAAGAATTGATTCCGGCAACCGCTTCATTGTATTTTTGGATTTTTTGTTGAATTTCTTTGACGAATCTGGCATTACGAGTAATTTTTTCTTGTGCTTCTTGTTCTAAGGTTTGCTCTAAATAAGCACGCGCTTGATCGTACTGTTGTAAGATATCGTCTGCTTGTTTTTCTGACATTGGTAACAGATGAGTTTTGAGGGTTTGATTGATAGTTTGACGAAAGTTTTGACGAATCGTTGTCGATACTTTGGGTTCAAAATCGAGTTTTAGCAATTGACGAATGGCAGGTTCAGCTTTGACCATGCTTTCGCAATCATATCCTTGGGAAGTTTGCTGTAAAGTTTGACGAAATTGATAAATAGAAAATGTTCCTTCATCATAGAAACGGGGACTTTCTCTGACATAGCGATCGCACTCTGTCCGCGCCTCACTCACTAAGGCATGAATCAGTTTTTCTTCTAACTGTTTTAGTTGAGTTTCTATTCCGCCATCGTTACCTAATAATCGATACAATTTTCGATAGTAATCTGACTGACGTACTCGATCTAATAAGCGCTGACAGAAGCTAGTAACTAAGTTTTTTGCCGCCTCGACTAAAACACCTTCTAATTCATTGGCAAGATAATATAAGGCTTCAACTAATACGGCAATTAATGGCGCAGTTGCATTGCGAGGATGACTCAATGTTGCACGACTATAGGCATTAGCAACGGAGAAGGTTTGTAGCAGTTCATCGAGATGACTGACCATTCTTGCTTTTAGCTTCTGGAAGTCTTCTTCAAAAGCTGGATCGCTATTGACAACAACTTGATTGACTTCGTTGGCAATATGTTGGCGAAATTCTACTCCTATTTGTTGTAATTCTTGGTTGAGTCTCGTCAACTCCTGCGCTTTCATGGCTTCAATTTCGCGAGGTTGACTTTCTAATTCTCGATAGTTTTCGAGATAATGTTTTCGCAAACTAATGCAAAGGGGTTGAAGATCGTCTGCTAAACTAGCAAACAGTTGAGGTCGTTTTTCTTCTGTTAAATAGCGAGTAATAGCAGTCCGAAATTCTTCAATTCCGCTATCGGTAATTAACTGTTCGATGAGAGGCGTTCCCCATTCACTGAGAATTCTGACGTAATTTTCATTGGGAGTCTCATAACTGTTGACAGAAATTTTAAAATTTGTGCGGGTTAATTTACTAGAATTGGCGCAATAGTTATTAAACTCGCTGACAAATTGTGGGGTGTCTTCTTCGCCGCCTAATCCTTTGACACTTTCGGCAAAAATGGAGTCCAGTCCAAAGTGATCGCGTCCGCTAGTTTGCGCGATCTGACTGCCATAAAATCCCAATAATCCACTGGTTTTATAGACTCTAGAACTATCGCGGAATTGAGTCATGATCAAATTTTCTAAGCGTTGGCGCAGTTGGGTATTGTACCAAGTTTCATCGATGCGATTGAAGACATAAAAAACGCGATCGCGAATGCTCAAATTGGCTCGCATTTTCTCCATTAATTCGGTTTCTTCTGTTGTCATATCTCCCGCCGCCGCCGGTTTGAGGACACAAATTACGGCCGAAGTATCGGGATGTTCGATCTTGCGATAGGTAAGTTCTGCATCTTTCTTGACGGGTGCATCAATTCCTGGCATATCAACTAGAACATTGCCATCTTTTAAGAGGGGATGATAACAGTAATATTCCAGGCGTTTTAAAACAGCACTATTGCTTCCCCGACGTGCATAACTCGCAGCTTCTGTCAAGTTAGAAAAATGAAATTGCTCCATAGAATAGGTAGCATTATTTAGGGTATGAATGCGATCGCGATTATTGGCAAATCCTTCTAATAACAACTGCAAAGCATAAGCTTGTTTAGAACGTTCCGACTTGCTTTCTCCGCCCTCTTGGGAAACAATTGCTTGACATTCTTTTTGTAATTCAGCAAGCACTGGTAACTGATTAATATTAATGGGTGCAACTAACCCTAAACGCTGACAAAATGCGCTAACTTGTTCCCGAATTTCTGCTTCGCTTAAAAAAGTCAGAACGACTCTTTCTTGTTCCGCTTCTGCATACTCAATGTAACATTCTGTCCCCGTCGCATGACCTTCTGCACTGTATAATAATTCTCTCTCTAGCAGCGCATTAATGAGCATCGATTTGCCCGCACTAAATGCACCGGCAAAGACTATTTCAAACTTCGGTGAAATGGCTTTTTTTAAAGAAGCTTCAATAGCAGTTGTATCCTGTTGCGATCGCAAAGACGGTTCTTGATGCAGCAGTTCTAGTAAACTATTAACTTGAGCTTGTAGACTTTCGCATTGAGGAAGAGATTGACTCATATCGCTGGTAATAAAATGTTAGGAGAGAGACTTTTATGAGTATTCCCATTGCGCTTAAATAAATTCTCATTTTGATGAAACCAAGAGTAACTGGAACGATTTTAGTTTTGCTGATGCTGACTGGAGGATTAGTGGGTTGCCAGTCTCTGGACACTCGGAACAATCTTTCCTCCCTTCCCGCTTCTGAGATAGACAATTTGGCGCTTGCCGATCCCAGTTCGCTGGCTAATCTAGAACAAGCTATTCATCAGCAAGTCAATCAGTATCGTCAGTCCCGAAATTTACCGCCCTTAAAGCTGAATTCCCAGATAAGTCAGTACGCCAGGATTCATAGCGAACAAATGGCATCGGGAGCAGTTTTTTTTAGTCACGATGGATTTGAGGAACGAGTAGAAACTATTGGCAAAACGATTCCCTATAAACAGGCAGCAGAAAATATAGCAGTGAACAAAGGCTATGCCGATCCAGTCAAAATTGCCGTGCAAGGGTGGATTAAAAGTTCCGGCCATCGTCGGAATATGGAGGGACAGTTTGACTTAACCGGAATTGGAGTCGCTAAAAATGCGGCAGGGGAATATTATTTTACACAAATTTTTCTCAAAGAACCTCCTCCAGTAGCCAATCCAATCAAAGCAGGCCAACAAAAATCGCCTTTACAGATTACGACTTCTCCCTTTGAGGCTTCTTTCCTGATTACTATAGAACAGGAAGTCCATCGACAGGTCAATCAATACCGTCTGTCTCGCAATCTACCGCCTCTGAGGATGGATGCCCGAATTAGTCATGAAGCAAGACTTTACAGTCAAAAAATGGCACAAGGAAAAGTTCCTTTCAGTCACCAGGGCATCGAACAACGGTTCAAAAAAGTCGGACAGATAATTCCCTATCGCCAAGCAGCAG
>CAYTUO010000091.1:0-2682 GCA_964441015.1 uncultured Pleurocapsa sp. | reverse complement strand
AATCTTGCTGTTAACAAAGGGTATGTCGATCCGGTAACGGTTGCCGTTGAGGGATGGATTAAAAGTTCCGGCCATCGCCAAAATATGGAAGGAAAATTTAACGTGACAGGGATTGGGGTTGCCAAAAATCTCAAGGGCGAATATTATTTCACCCAGCTTTTTATTCTCGAACGATAGAACATTTTTATGACGGCGTTAGACAATTTTCAAGTTTGCGATCGCGATCTTTCCCAAGAAATGTTATCGCGGTATTTATCTGCCCAAGCTATTGCAGTCGATACGGAGACAATGGGATTGATCCCAGGGCGCGATCGCTTGTGTTTGGTTCAACTGTGCGATCCGAGTGGATTTGTTACGGCAATTCGCATCGCTAAAGGACAAACAGAAGCACCAAATTTAAAACAATTAATGGAAGCCAAAAATATCACGAAAATCTTCCATTTTGCTCGTTTTGATGTCGCTCAATTTCGCCATAATTTCGACATAGAAACTCAACCCATCTTTTGTACAAAAATTGCTAGTAAATTGGCTCGAACTTATACATCAAATCATGGCTTAAAAAACTTAGTTCAAGATTTAGAAAGTGTAGAATTAGATAAAAGTTCTCAAAGTTCGGATTGGGGCAATGCCGCTCATCTTTCCGAAGCACAATTAAGCTATGCAGCCAATGACGTGCGCTATTTACACAGTCTGCGAGACAAACTGATGACTATGCTCAAGCGAGAAGATCGTTGGGAATTAGCGCAGCAGTGTTTTACTTGTATTCCTACATTTGTTGCCTTAGATTTACTGCAATATCATGATATTTTCGAGCATTAATGAAATAAAAGTTTTTCAATGAAAATTCCCGAAACCATTCAAATTTTAATTCAACGACTAGAACACGAACTAGAGGAAACTCAACGAGAGGCAACACGAGGAATTAGCTTGCTTCAACCTGCTTTATCTCTTTTTTCAGGCAATCCAACAATACTTAGGTATTTTGTATATTTTAATAATGCCTTACTCTTAGTAGATAATTTTAGAAAGAGAATAGAATCTATTAAAGAGACTTTTGTATTTGACGAAATAACCGACGAACAAATTCAGGAAGCGGGGCAAGAGTTAGGAGAATTACTAGGTAGAGTTTTAGAAGCTAAAATAGAAGCTGATCGCATTCTTAAGATTTTGGAGGATTGATCGTGAAGCAAATTGATTGGAATCAAAAAAAACTAGATAAACTTGCTGAACATTTAGAAGAACTTGAAATTGCCGAACAAAAATTACAAGAAGCAATGGAGTTTATCAACGCCATCGGAGAAAAATGGGAACGTCGCCTAGCAGAAAAACGAGCCAGGGAACAAAAAAATGAAAAAATTAATTCATAAACTATTTGCGTGATCGCCAGTATTCGTGAGCAATTTTGTCTATTAATTAATCGAGATATTTGTTTAATGACAGAAACTTTATTAAATAATCGCTATCAAATTTTACAGATTCTAGGAAGAGGAGGGTTTGGCGAAACTTTTTTGGCGATTGATACCCATATGCCCTCAGCCAGAAAATGCGTCATTAAGCAGCTTAAACCCGCTATTCAAACTGCTCAAATCCCCGCTTGGATGCAAGAACGATTTCAACGAGAAGCGGCAATTTTAGAAGAACTCGGAGAAAATCATCCCCAAATTCCCCGACTTTATGCCTATTTCTCTGAAGCTGGCGACTTCTATCTGGTGCAAGAATGGATAGAAGGCATGACCCTAACCCAAAAACATCAACAGAAAGGGAATTTTTCTGAAGAAGAAGTTAGAGACATTCTGATCGCTCTTTTACCAATCCTCGACTATATCCACAGCCGTCGCATCATTCATCGAGATCTTAAACCTGACAACATCATCTTGAGGGCTTCCGATGGCAAACCTGTGCTAATCGACTTCGGGGTGATGAAAGAAGCGGTAGCCACCCTAGTCAACCCTAACGGACAAACGATTTATTCCGTTGCTCTAGGAACTCCTGGCTATATGTCCTCCGAACAGGCAGCCGGTCGTCCAGTTTATTCAAGCGACCTCTACAGTTTAGGACTAACTGCGGTATTTTTACTCACGGGAAAAACGCCACAATATCTCACAACGGATGCGAGTACGGGAGAGATTCTTTGGCGACAAGATTTACCCAATCTGCACTCCAATCTAGCCACGGTGATTGATCGCGCCATTCGCTTCCATCCCCGCGATCGCTTTTCCTCTGCTCAAGAGATGCTCGCCACTTTGCAAAGCGACAGGGAAAGATCCCAAGCAGCTACGATCGCCGTGGCACCACAGGCAAGATTAAGCCAAACTTATTCTAATTCCAAGAAACAGACACATCTCCCATCAGGAGCTACCCCTTCCGCGCCAAGCGAACCAGAAAATGTCTGGATGCCGTGGATTTTTGGGCTGTTGCTGTTTGCAGGCGTGACAGCAGGGGCGTTTGCGATCGGTTTTTATGTCTTTTCCCTAAAATCGTCTTCCGATTCTTCGCCTTCTCCCCCATTCGACTCAACTCCCCAAACCTTTCCTCCCATTCCCTCTCCAGAACCTCAAATAACGCCCGCACCTGCGCCAGAACTAGAGGTAACCCCTTCTCCCCAACCAGAAGTAACGCCGACACCTGAACCGGAAGCTACCATTAGTCCGTCCCCTGAAGCGACTCCAAGCGAGGAACCGG
>CAYTUO010000090.1:0-12821 GCA_964441015.1 uncultured Pleurocapsa sp. | reverse complement strand
TCACCAATCACTGATAACTGATAACTGGTAACTGGTAACTGATAACTGCTCCCCACACTCCCAATCACCTGTCACCTGTCACCTGTCACTAATTACCAACTAGATTTAACAACGCCAGGTAATAATCCTTGGTGCGCCCATTCCCGCAGAACGTTACGAGACAATCCAAAATCGCGGTAGTAGGCTCTAGATCTACCTGTGACTAGGCAACGGTTGCGGAGACGATTGCGGGCGCTGTTGCGAGGTAGTTGTTGTAGTTGGCGATGGAGTTCTATCTTTTCGTCGAGGGTGGTAGCTTGACGGAACTCCTCTTTTAATTCGGCTCTCTTAGCAGCATATTTAGCGATCAAACGACTGCGCTTTTTCTCGCGCTCGACCATAGATTTTTTTGCCATAAACTTTCTGGTTAGTATTCCTAAATTAAGACAGCATTTTCTATCTTAGCCCATCATTCTGCTAGCAACTCAGAGTCATTCGTCATTAGTTTACCTTCAGCCCAAGGACATAGATGAGCTAAATCGCAAGCGCTACAGTAAGGTTTTCGTGCTTTACAGATGGCTCGACCGTGGTAGATGATGCGAATAGAAAAGTTTTCCCAATCCGGTTGAGGTAAAAGCCGCATCAGATCTCGTTCGATTTTGACTGGATCGGTTTCTTCGCTCAATCCCAACCGTCCGCTTAAACGCTTGACATGGGTATCGACTGTTACGCCTTGATTAATCCCATAAGCATGAGCGAGAACGACATTTGCCGTCTTCCTAGCCACCCCTGGGAGAGTCAGTAGCTTTTCCATTTGCTTTGGAACTTCTCCGCCGAATTCATTGACGATTTTTTGACAAGCCCCTTGGATATTTTTAGCTTTATTGCGATAGAATCCCGTCGAACGGATTAAATTCTCCAATTCTTCGCGATCGGCATTGGCCAAAGAAACCGCATCGGGAAATCGCGCAAATAGGGCGGGAGTCACTTGATTGACCCGTTCGTCGGTACATTGAGCCGAGAGGATAGTAGCAACGAGCAGTTGAACTGGGGTTTCATAGGTCAGGCTACAGGTTGCATCGGGATACAAGCGCTTGAGTAGAACTAGAATTTCTAAGGCCCGTTGTTTTTTAGATGCCCATTTTCGTGTAATGCTCACCGCAGCAACCTATTGAAACCATTCCTGAAAGATTGCCAAATTAGCCGTATCCCGAACGATTAAAAAGACTCCCAAACTCAACAAGAGAACTAATCCCGTCTGCATGATTCCGTCTTGGATAGTTCTGGGCAAGGGTTTACCCCACAATCCTTCGATGAGCAAAAAGGCTAACTGACCGCCATCGAGAGCAGGTAAAGGCAGAATATTAATAATCGCTAGGTTGATGCTAATGAGCGCGGCAAACTGAAAAAGATTTCCTGCATCGTTACGGGCAATAGTCGCTCCATATTCAACGATTTTCACTGGCCCTGCTACTTGTTGAACGTTTTCCTTAAAGTTGCTAATTAATTCCCAAAATCCTTTGGTTGTCAAGCTGGCGAGGTTTTGGTAGGTATCGGCACTTAAAGTAAAGACTTCAATGATTCCTTTGGGATGACGGGTTCCGACATTGGGTGCCAGCATCACTCCTATTTTGCCTTTTCCGTCGCTACTCAGTTCTGGTGTAATGGTCAGATTGAGAGTTTCTTCTCCTCGTTTGACGGTCAAGTTCAGAGGCGTGTTGGGCGAATCTTGAATGGTTTCTCGCAGAGAAGCGATCGCTTTTGGCGATGCGCCGAGTTCTCGGCCGTTGACTGATAGAACTGTGTCGCCTGCTTGAATTCCTGCTTTGACGGCTACAGAAGCTGTTTGGGGGAGAACTTGAGGAATGACGACTCCTGGTTGAAAGTCTTGAATGCCTACAGTGGCTATCTGACCGACTAGGAGGAAGTAGGCGAAGATTAAATTAGCGATTACGCCAGCACTAATGACGATCGCGCGATCGAGAATGGGTCGATTGCGAAGTAAGTCGGGGTCATCTGGGGGAATTTCGCTATCGGGGTCGTCATCGGGAAATCCGACGTAACCGCCGAGGGGAAAGGCACGTAGGGCATATTCGGTTTCTGGGCCTTGATATTTGAGGAGAACCGGGCCAAAACCAATGGAAAAACGATTGACGCGAATTTTCTGGAATCTTGCTGCTGCAAAGTGACCTAATTCGTGAACGACGATTAAAAGCGCCAAAACTGCGATCGCTGCCAGTATCGACATAATTAATGTAAGCAAAGCTATTACTACCTAGTCTTCGTCCATTCTAAGATATTAACTGAGAAAGATTTTTCTACTGGATCTGGACAGATGGTAAAATTCAGATTATTTTGCAATCGGATTTAGTAGGCTCAACGTGGTTCAAGCATCCGTACATCTCTCCTCACCGATCGCCTTCCCAACTGACGGGGAAATGTTGCGAGACAGGCTCGATCGACTGGCTGACAGAATTATAGCGGGCGATCGCCTTACCAAAACAGAAGCCCTAGCGCTGACTCAAATTGAAGGGCAAGAGAATATTTTACTGTTGTGCGAAGCAGCTAATCGCATTCGCGAGGCGTGTTGCGGCAATGTCGTCGATCTGTGTAGTATTATCAATGTTAAGTCCGGTAACTGCTCGGAAAATTGCAGTTTTTGTTCGCAGTCTGCCCATCATCCCGGCCAAGATTCGCCCATCTACGGACTCAAGACTCAAGAAGAAATTCTCGCGCAGGCAAAGGCCGCAGCAGCAGCAGGGGCAAAGCGTTTTTGCTTAGTCAGTCAAGGACGGGGACTCAAATATAACAGTCCTAAATCGCAGGAATTTGCCCAGATTTTAGAGACGGTACAGCAGATTGTCGCCGAAACAGAGATTAAACCTTGTTGTGCCTTGGGAGAAGTGACGCTAGAACAGGCGCAGGCACTTAAAGACGCTGGAGTCACTCGCTACAACCACAATCTAGAAGCGTCAGAGAACTTCTTCCCCGAAATCGTTACTACTCACAGTTGGCGCGATCGCGTGGAAACCGTAAAAAATCTTAAATCTGTCGGCATTCAAGCCTGTACGGGGGGTATTATCGGCATGGGTGAAAGTTGGGAAGATCGGGTCGATCTCGCCTTAGCTTTGCGGGAGTTAGAGGTAGAATCCGTTCCCATTAACTTGCTCAATCCTAGACAGGGAACGCCCTTAGCTCATTGTACTAAACTCGATCCTTATGAGGCGCTCAAGGCGATCGCGATTTTCCGTTTTATTCTACCTAAACAAATTCTGCGCTATGCTGGCGGACGCGAAGCTGTCATGGGAGAATTACAAAGCATGGGATTAAAAGCAGGAATTAATGCTATGCTAATCGGACACTACCTCACAACGCTGGGACAACCTCCCGAAGAGGATCGTGCCATGCTTGAATCCCTAGCACTGCAAGGCGGTGAAGCCCCCATTCCCGGTGAGTACCAACCGACGAACCAACGCTAAAAAACGTTCCTCTCAAAATCAAGACCCCACAGCTAAGGTGTCCGTTCCCAACGAACTTCTCTGGGCATTAATCGGTCTGCTATTAACTATCTTCGGTACGTTTGTTGAAGCGTTTATTACCAATCCTCCCTGGAATTGGTCAGAGCGAGGAATTTTTTCCCAGTCCCTGGGCATTACTTATCAGATTGGCGCAGTGTTGCTGACAGGCTGTTTGGGAGGGAAAAACGCCGGGGCGCTTTCTCAAATTGCCTATGTTGTCTTGGGACTGCTGTGGTTGCCAATTTTTGCTCACGGTGGCGGCCTGGATTATCTTCGAGAACCTAGTTTTGGCTATCTGGTCGGATTTGTTGCTGGTGCTTGGTTGTGCGGTTATATGGCATTTCGCGCCAGGGCAAAATTAGAGTCGCTAGCGGTTAGCGCTTTTTTTGGTCTGGTGGTCATTCATTTGTGAGGGTTAATTTATCTACTGGGTTTGTCCTACTGGGGTTCGCCAGATAACCGCATCATTCCTCTGGAGACGTTACCAGAGATTATTAATCGCTATTCTCTTGCTCCTTTGCCAGGTCAGTTTGTTCTTATTTGCGTTGTGGCGGTGATTGCCTTTATCTTGCGTCAGATATTGTTTTATTGAATAGTTATTAGTTAGATGTTGTTGGTGGGTAGTTTTTCAAGATTTTGAACCGACAACAAACAATAAATTCCCCATGTCAAAAAATCGTTTTTTCTGGTTTGTTGCGATCGCTGGTCTGATTTTGGATCAATTAACCAAATATTGGGTAGTGCAGAATTTCGCTTTAGGCGAGAGTTGGTCTTTATGGGCAGGCGTTTTTCATTTTACCTATGTTAGAAATACTGGAGCCGCTTTTAGTTTTTTTAGAGGAGGCGCTTTTTGGTTGCGTTGGTTATCGTTAGGCGTGAGTCTGGGGTTAATGGCTTTCGCCTGGTGGGGGACAAAGATGAGAAAAACCGAACAGTTAGGCTGGGGATTTATTTTAGCAGGCGCTTTTGGAAATGGAATCGATCGCTTTTTATTTGGTTATGTTGTCGATTTTCTGGATTTTCGTTGGATTCAATTTCCTGTTTTTAATTTAGCTGATGTGTTTATTAATATCGGGATTATTTTTCTTTTAATTGCTAGTTTTAGGGAGGTGAGAAAGGGGTAGAGCCTATCGCCATCTATTCTCCTAGTTCATGCACGTAAGCGGGTCGGGGAGAGAGTTGATTGAGGAGAACTTGATCGATTGTCCAAAATTGGGCAGATTCGCTCTCGGCGACGGCTAGAAAGGCAGTATCATAGAGGGTTGGGAGTTGATACTCAACAGCCAGTTCCCAGGCTCTCATTCTAACCGACTCCTCACTGATGTAGTCTATGGGAAGAGCGCAAAAGTCTTCATAACAGCCTTGCGCTTGCTCTGCCGTTAGCAAACCCATCCTGATTTTTTTTCGCAAGACCGACCCGATTTCTGCCCAAGCAAAGGCGGGAGCAACTAAACGGGCAGCCCCCGAAACGACTTCTAATACCAAAGTATCTGCCTGGGGTTCGCGTTCGTCTGGGACGAGGTAGGACACGAGAACGCTGGTATCTAGACAGAAAACTCTATTCACGCCGCCCTGACCCTTCTCTGAGAGAGCGAATCAGTGCGGTAATATCTGGCTGTACGCCAGTTTTCGCCTTAATTTCAGCCCGCCTAGCGACGATGCTCTCATGGGCAGCCATTGCCCGCCGCCGCCTCACCTCTCGCTCCACTGCTTCTACCACTAGCTCATTGAAGGATTCCCCACTATCTTTTAGCTGTTTGGCTTGGCGAACTAACTTCGCAGGAAAGCGGATGGTAACGGCTTCACGTTCCATATGGGGCTATTAAGTAACTTAATTGTGATACCATTTATTGTAATCATCCCCGAATGAGTTTGACAAGCTGTCTTTTGACAAGCTCCACTCTAATGCTTTAGTTATAAAGGGTTTTGATCTGACACTTGGCAGTAAAGACAACACCAATGAAAATGCTTAAGCTTGCTACTGGGACAATCGTTCTCTTCGGGACAGTCTTATGTTCGCCATCCTGGTTATCGACTTCCGCTTACGCTCAACAGACACCCACTCCCGAAACGTCTTTAGCCGCTTCCCCAGCTACCGAACAAAGGATTATCGTCCACCTCAATCATGGTACAGACGATCTTCACGCAGCCTTTATGGCACTGAAGGTGGCTCACGGTTTACAGAAAAAAGGGGCGCAGGTGATGTTAGTGTTGACGATGGAAGGGGTTAGGATTGCTGATGGTCGCCAGCCTCAAAACCTACGTTGGGGGGATTCTCCCATGACCCTGGCGGAAATTTACGATGAATTCGTCAAAGCTGGCGGCAAAGTCATGGTTTGTCCGCTCTGTGCCCAAGCAATTGGCTTAGACGAGAAGTCACTGCGTCCGGGGGCACAATTTGCCTCTGACCCTAACGATATTCCCAGTTTGATTTTGATGGCTGATAAAATCCTCGATTTTTAAGGGTCAACATCTCGAATTATCTGCGATCGCGCTAAGGTTTTTGTAGTTTATTTGCTTTTTCTTGGCAATTTCTTCTTCCCAAATTCTTATTAGGTTTTGTACGGTTCGATCCCAGCTATTATTTTGCTCGATATATTCTCGACCTCTGGCTCCCATTTGTTGTCGCAAAAGTGGATTTTCTCCTAAAATTTTGAGTTTGTTGGCAAAATCTTCTACATTTTGTGGCGCAAATAAAAACCCATTCCAACCGTCTCGAACATCCTGTGGGATTCCTCCAGCGCGAGGGGCTAGAATAGGAAGTCCAGAGGCTAAAGCTTCGATGATTGTAAGCGCTCGATTTTCTTTTTCAGAAGTGGTTACGTAAATATCGCTATTCGCTAAAATGCCTGGAATTTCATTGGGTGAAACTCTACCGAAAAGGTGAGTGTGGGGGAGTAAAGATTTTAATTGACTGGCAATTTCATCTCGCATCTGACCGTCGCCTACAATAATTAGTGCTAGGTTTTCAGGATTGATTTGTTGCAAGATTTTAGGAAAAGCATTTATTGTAAAATTCCATCCTTTATCTGGGGTTAAACGACCGAGGAAAATTAACTTAATTTTGCGATCGAGATCGAGTAATCCATAGTTTTTCTCAAAAAAATTTTCTTCTCTAAGATTGGGATTGAATTTAGCTGAATCGAAGCCGTTTAAATTTTCATAGAGAGTATTTTGAATGCCAATTTCGATGAGTTTTTGATGAGTGACGGTATTGTGAATTAAAGTAACATCATAAGCATTGTAAACCCCACATAAAAATTTTTTAAATAGAAATTTAACGACGGCCATTCCTCTCGCTGGCAAAGGAATTGTTATTCCTCCCACAGGAAAAGAAGCATAATCATCAAGGTATTCTAAAAAATTCGTTCTAAAAAAACCCACGCAAGGAATATTAGCTTTTTTGGCATAATCAATCCCAGGAATACGCCAAAATCCGACAAATAACCGCTCCGGTTCATCAACATGAATGATTTCTGGCTGAAATTTTTCTAACTCTTGTAAAACTGTTTTGTATGAGTTTCTACTAACATTTCGCTCAAAATCTATTTCCATAAAAGTTGTGCTGTCTAAGTTGACAACTTTCACCCCAGGTAAAATATTACCCGTGTAATCTCTCCAATTGAGATAAAAATGCTCTAGAGAACTATAGTCAGGGCAAAATAACACAACTTGATGTCCCCACTGACTCAATTTTTGTAACCTGTATAGGCCACTAACCGTAACTCCATCAACAACAGGAAGAAAGCCAGAGGTAATAATGGCAATTTTCATGAGACTAAACTCAATTATTAGATTGTTTGTCGTTGAAATTAATTAATGAACGTATATCAAAGATCGAGAAAACTTTGGCTTATGCCTTGGTTAAATTTAAATTATCTTGAAATTATTTCTATTTTATGCTAAGCAATTCAATCTCTGCGGCCTACTTCAGCGATCGATTCCTTCTCGCTTTAGATGCGATGGGAACAAAGATAGACAGTTTAAGCGTCCTTACTGATAATTAATGCGCTTGGCTTTGGCTAAACTCGTCCTTTCAGGCGAGACATCAGTGTATTAAGCAATAAGTTAACAAATCTTAGCGAGGTTTAATAGACGTAGGATGGTCGATCTAAAGTTAATTTAGAAACTTCTACCCAAAAAATTCTATGAGTTCTCAAACTAACTCGGATTGGAAGCGTCGCCTCCAAGACTTAGAGAAAGAAATCAAGCAAAAGTCTTCTCCATCCTCCGCCGATCCAACTAACCCCTTTCAACCAACCGAAAATGCCTTCAACCGGATCAAAGAATGGGTCAACAGTCTGCCACCTCCCGGAAGATTGGCAGTAACTATCGTAGCAGTGATGGTTGCTCTTTCTTTACTCAGTATTGTGTTACGAGTAGTAACCTCGCTGTTAAGTATTGCTGTTTTGGCGATCGTTGTGTACCTGTTGTATAAGTTTTTGATGACTCCCCGTTCTCCCAACTAATAACTGGTGACTGGTGACTGGTGAGAAGGTGACTGGTGACTGATGAGAGGGCGACTAGGATAACTTATTACGAGATCTCCCAATCACTAATCACTAATCACTGATAACTGATAACTGATAACTGATAACTGTTATATGGCTAGCCCAACCATTAAAAGAGGTAAGTATCGAGTCCCCGGAAAATCAATCTCTCTACCTTCTCTAGAAGCCATGCCACTTGTGCCTCGGCGCTTGGCTGCCTGGATGGTAGAAGTCTACTTATTGGCTGCTAGTGCGGTAGTGCCTTACAGCATCGGTGCTTATATCGAGTCTCGATCGCCCGCAGAACGAGTGCCTCTCAACCCCGTGCTGGCTAATGTAGAGGAAGCGATCGCCCAAACTCTAGCCTTACCTCGCCGTCAGAGTCAACTCCAAGTGACCCCCATGACGAATTTATTATGGTGGGTAGCCTTAGCTAGTCCGGTTGCTTTAACTGGCTGGCAACTCTATATTTTGGGCAAAACGGGTCGAACGCTACCCAAACGCTGGTTTGGCCTGAAAGCGATCGCGACTTCTGGAAAATCCCCTGGATTACTGAGAGTGATCGCGCGTGAAGGTGCGGGGAAGTGGGGATTACCTCTAGGAACAGCTTACTTATTCTGGCGATACTCTGGAGCTTTTCCTAGTTTAGGATTGCTTTTAGGATTGACTGGAGCCATGATAATTGTCGAAGGAGGAATGCTTTTCTTCCCCTCCCGTCGTCGCCCCTTGCACGATTGGATTGCTGGAACGGTTGTTGTCGATGCTAAAGCCTTTTATCGTCGCCAGCGTGTTCAGCCACCCAGTCAGGCGGTTACTGTAGAAGTACAGCGCTACGAGGCTTACACGGTGTCAGACAGGAACTATTATCAACTGCCTCCAGGGAAGGTCAAACCCCTGGCGATCGCGCCAGAAATGGAGGAATCGCCAGGAAATCTTTGGTCGTGGATGCGCCAACATCCGGGGACGACGTTGCTGATTTGTACGCTAGCAGGGATGAGTTTCGTCTTGGCAACCTTTGTCGGAACGCAAATTTATATTCAAGATCGCGCAGAACGGCGACAGTCCGAACAAGACCAAACTCAGGCGTTTCTAACCTTGGTCAATCAATTGGGCGCTACTTCGACCGATCCCTTGGAGGAACGCAAGTCGATTATCCTGGCAATGGCAAGACTCGACGATCCTCGCGTCCTTCCCTTGCTGGTGGATCTACTCGGTCAGGAAACGAACCCAGCTTTGCTCGAAACGCTCGGACAAGCTATTGAGAGTACGGGATTAAAAGCTTTACCGGCTTTACGACAGTTAAATCAATCCTTGTCCAATCAGGTTCAATCCCTTTCGGTGGAGAATGCTTTCAAGGAACGACAGTTAGTGGCTTTACGCCTCAGAGCAACTAAAGGGGCGATCGCCAAGTTACTCATTCTCTCTAGCGGTCAGCTTAACGGCGTTAACCTACAGCGAAGCGATCTCGGCTCTATGGTCACGGAATCGGGCGATTTTGCCTTAGTTTTAGATAAAGCTGATCTCTCTGGCCTGAATTTTCGCGGGGCGCTTTTAAACGAAGCCAGCTTTCGCGGTAGCATTTTTAATCATGCGGGAGACGATAAGCATTTTGGCACCTTCGACGATGCGATCGCCGATTTAAGCGGTGCCGATCTCAGAGCGGCTAACTTAGCAGAAGCTTGGTTGAGCTATGCTCCGCTAGAAGGAGCAAATTTGCTACAGGCCACTCTCAATCGCGCCAATTTATCCTACGCTCAACTGACAGAAGCCAATCTCAGCAGCGCTCAACTGATTGAAACCAATTTAACTGAAACCAATTTAACAAAAGCCAGTTTGACGGGCGCGGATTTGGCAGCAGCAACCTTTGTTCGTGCCAATCTTCAAGAAGCTAAGCTAGGACAGGTACGAGCGATCGCAGCGAATTTTGCTTCGGCTAATTTATCCCTATCGACTTGGCAAGGTTCGGATCTCTCTGAAGTGAATTTTAGCGGAGCCAATCTGCAAAAAGCGGACTTGAGTGCGACTCAGTTAGCAGGGGCCAATCTCCGTAACGCTCAATTGCAAAATACTAATTTTACTAACGCTAACCTTAGTAATGCCGATTTACGAGGAGCTAATTTAGCGGGAGCAGATTTTCGAGACGTTATTTTCGCCATGCAACCCCCTACCAGTGGCGAACAATTCCTCAAAGTTCAATCCACTGCTGCGTCAAATGTCAACCTTAAGGGCGTTGATTTCACAGAGGTGAAGAATTTAAGTGCCAGTCAGGTGAATTTTATTTGCGCCAATGGCGGCTATCATCCTCAGTGTTCGATGAAAAGTAAATAATATAGCAGGAGTTCAGTAGAGACGTTGCACTGCAACGTCTGTACAGGAGTTCAGTAGTAGTGCGAGCGTCCCGCTCGCTAGTTCTTAGCCCTTGGTGATTGGTGATTGGGAATGACGCTGCGCTCTCCTGGAAGGCTTGACTCTTCCCTTAGCTGCGCGATCGCACCTTAGCGATTTCCTTCCCTGTCAAAAAGCCGTCCTAATTGCCATTGCCACTGATAAGCAATATAAATGCTATTAGAAAAACGCGAAGAAGCGGTTGAGATCATCATCACCCCATGATTTCGATCGCAGCTTGCCTAGTTGATAGAGCGATAGAATTTTGCCATCACTTGGATTAAAGCCTTGTCTCAAAAATAAGGTATTGCTATGTCTGACTCTCATCTGATCTTCTCCGAACCTTGTATCATAGTGCCCCAGTCGCCCAATACCAAGCCATTAGGCAGTATTTTGCAAGAAGCCGACTTGGTTTCATCGGCACAGATCGAGGTAGCGCTAAAAGATCAGAAAGACTATCGCGAACTGAAAATTGGAGAAATCTTAGCTTTAAGAGGATGGCTCAAACAAGAGACGGCTGACTTTTTTGTGCGACAGTGGCCGAGTTTAGTGCAACAGAAACAACAAAAACCTCTAGGCTACTATCTCAAGGCAGCAGGATTGTTAGACGAAGAACAAATTCGCCTGCTTCTGTGCGAACAAGAACAGATAGGCTTGCGATTGGGAGCTTTAGCAGTTCTCAAAGGATGGATCAAACCCACTACCTTAGAATATTTCCTGAAAAATCTCTGTCCCGATCGCCAATCCGAAGCGCCATTCATGGAAAAAGCGAGAGAGGATGAGGAGTTTAGCGCACGAGAGCAAGCGACAGAAAATACGCTAACCGAAGATACCATGACTGAGGAGACCTTGGATAAGGATACTTGGACTGGGGAGGAAGATCTCTTTGAGCAAGAGATCTTTGGCGATAATATCGATGATGATGGTGGGCCGACACAGATAATTATCCCTCGCTCTACCCCGTTAGTCATCCCCAATCCCGATCCATCTGCTACCCTCACTCTGGCTGATTGGTATGTCAACTCGGCGATGACAACGTAACCCTTGCCTAGCGAATGCTAATCGGTTCGGAGGAAGGATTTCGTTGACTGAGACCGCGAGTTTTTAGCACCCCAATAGCCCTTTCATAATGAGGATCGGCACCCGTTCCCAGCAACGACGGATCGTTCTTCAGGCGCAACTGTTGCTCCATCGTTAGATCGAGATAAATATCTGGCTTGATGCCTTTGTGATTGATGTCAGTCCCGCTAGGAGGATAATAACGGGCGATCGTCACAGCTAGACCCGACCCATCAGAAAGCTCGTGAACCGATTGTACCGTACCTTTGCCATAGGTAGTCGTTCCGACGACGGTAGCGCGTTTATTTTCCTTCAATGCTCCTGCTAAAATTTCGCTGGCACTTGCCGAACCATTGTCCACCAAGACCACTAAAGGCAGACTGGTCAAAGCTGTGCCATTAGCCGTAAACTTGCGATCGCCGCCTCTGCGATCAATCGTATGTACGATTTCTCCCTTTTCCATCCACATCCTGGCAATGTCTACGCTAGCAAACAGCAGTCCGCCGGGATTGCCTCGCAAGTCTAGAACGAAACCAGACACTTGTTTCTTGTGCAGAGTTTCAATGGCCTGCTTCATTTGTTCGGCTGCGTGGGAGCTAAATTCATCGACTTTGATATACCCAACACTCAATTGGTCTTCTTGCCGAAGCGTGTAACTCACAGAAGGCACTTCCATCTCCACGCGAGTCAGCGTTACGTCAAAAATCCCTTTTTCTTGCTGAGAAATTTGCAAGTTAACCTGAGAACCGACTTGCCCCTCCAGTTCTTTCGAGGCTTGTTCTAGACTCATCAAAGCGGTAGGCTTGCCATTGATTCTCAAAATTCTGTCTCCCATTTTTATCCCTGCTTTCATCGCCGGAGAATCTTTAATGGGTTCTACCACAAACAAGTCGCTGGTTCGCTTGTCGATCGCTAAACGCAAGCCAACTCCGGTAAATTCTCCAGAAGTTTGACTGGTCAAAGCTTTAAATTCATTGGGTTCGAGGAAGCGGGTGTAGGGATCTCCCAGGTCTTGTAGGGCTTTTCGGATGGCTTTGTAAGCTTCTTTTCGGTTACTATAGTCCTTGCTGAGTAACTCTTGTCGCTCTTTGAGCCAATCAATGTGATTGAACTCTCTATCCACAAATCCACTGTTGACCAGTTGCCAGACTTCATCAACAACGGCTTTAGGGCTATCTTCTAGGGGATTAGGACTACTAACTTGAGTTTTGGCAGTTTCTGGCGAGGCAGTTTGAGTAGAGGAACTGGATGCGGGAGGCAATAAAGACCCTACCGTTAGGGTGGCGATCGCTCCTGCGAACAAAAGTTTTTGACAGAAAGCAGATAATCTGGGAAATTGATTCATAGGAAAGCGTTCTCGACAGTTACAAGAGATAGGAGGCAGTCGATT
>CAYTUO010000089.1:0-12837 GCA_964441015.1 uncultured Pleurocapsa sp. | reverse complement strand
AAATTGCCTCGGATGTTTCTTTAGAAGCGATCGCCCGCCGCACGCCAGGTTTTACGGGAGCCGATTTAGCCAACGTCCTCAACGAAGCGGCGATTTTTACGGCACGGCGGCGTAAAGAAGCGATGACTACGCTAGAAGTTAACGACGCGATCGACCGGGTAGTCGCTGGCATGGAAGGAACTCCCTTGGTCGATAGTAAGGCGAAGCGGCTGATTGCCTACCACGAAATCGGCCATGCTATCGTTGGAACCCTCTGTCCCGGTCACGATCCAGTAGAAAAAATTACCTTAATTCCCAGAGGGCAAGCTAGAGGGTTAACCTGGTTTATGCCCGATGAAGAACAAGGCTTGATGTCGCGATCGCAACTGTTGGCTCGCATTACCGGACTTCTAGGCGGAAGGGTTGCGGAAGAAGTCATTTTTGGCGAGTCTGAAGTCACCACGGGAGCAGGTAACGATCTAGAGAGAATTAGTTATCTAGCGCGGCAGATGGTGACTCGTTTTGGAATGTCGGATTTAGGCTTGGTGGCGCTGGAAGGCGAAAGCGAACCCGTCTTTTTAGGAAACGATCTGATTAATCGGCGATCCGAGTATTCAGAAGAAATTGCCTCCCGCATCGATGTTCAGGTGCGATCGATTATTAGTCATTGTCGCGAAAAAGCACAAGAAATTATCCAAGAAAATCGCGCCTTGATCGATAAATTGGTAGATTTGTTAATCGAACAGGAAACCCTTGAAGGAGAGCAGTTTCGCCAGATTCTTGCTGAATATCGACCACAAGTCGAAGCACAATTAGCTGCGCCTGCTTGACACTCCCTTGGCTTAACTTAATGTCACAAGAAGTCCCCCACTTTTAGTGGTGGAATGAACTATGACCAGAAAATACTTTTCTTCTGTCACTTCGGGAAAAAATGAATTGGGCTGGGCGGATTTTCGCGGGACTAATTATGCTCAAACAGAAAAGTGGTGGGAAATCATCACGAAAATTTTAACTAATCTCTAAGGCCTACCCAAACTCGATCAAAATAATCATCAATATCATCCTCCCAGTTATACTGTTGCATAGTCCAACTAAAAATATCCAATCCAGCTATTACTCCTAGTTCTGCTTTGGTATATCTGCCGGGAGGAACTGGTGGCGATGTTAAAAAGGGAGCAAAAAATCTTTGTACTAGAGTAAATTGACTTCCAACAGCAAATCTGCCAGCACCCGTTGCCATAAACTCTACTACATCTACTTCAACCTTTGTAGTAGCATCTTTAGAGCGAATCAAATTCTCATCTGCCAGATTTGTTGGAGTAGTTAATTGTCCGTGATTAATTGGGGGAGTGTCAACTGGAAACTCTCTCTACCATTACGGCAGGGCCTATCGGTTGCGGGGGAGATGGCAAGGGTTCTAAGGTAACGGCTAGGGTGGATTTGGCAGAACTACAAGCAGCCGCAGGCAAAGAAAATTCTTCTAAAACCTTTCCCTCGCCAGTTGTCCTAAAATCAGCACAGGCAATCTTTTTATCGTCAATAATGGCCCAAAGTCGATAGATTTTTTCTTGAGATGGAGTCGGAAGGTTTTGAAAGACGATAACGGCTTTTTGTTGATTGAAGTTGACTACAATGCTTCCAGAGGCAGTGGTTGCCTGATCGGTTCCTAAAAGAGAATATACGCGAGTATACGGCTGTTGCAGCACGTTAACAACATTATTCTGGCTCTGCACTGCTTGAAGTTCTTGCCGCAAGCGCTCGTTGTCCAAGCTAGCAGTCCTGAGTTCCTGCCGCAAAAGATAATTATCGACTCCTAGCGCGATCGCTAACAAGGCAGCTAGACTGGCAAGGACTTTCCGCCACGGTAGGCGAGACAGTTGTCGCAGTGGGTTGCGATGAATTCCGAGAGAAGTCGCTTCAAGGATGGTTTCGCGCAGGCGGGGAGGCGGTTCCACTTCTGGGAGAGCATAGGGCAAAACATCCAAGGTTTCCTGCAAGCGCTTGACTTCTGCCATGAGATTGGGATTTTCTCGGAGCAGTTGCTCGAATAGTTTCGCTTCCTCCGGTGTTAGGTCGTCGAGGACGTACCCTGCCATTAATGCTTTTATTTGTTGTTCGGGCGATAAGGGTTCGGTCATAGTGCCACTATCCCATAAAAGCTTCTAGGGATTGCCTTAGTTTCAATAAACCAAGGCGAGATCGGGTTTTGACAGTTCCCAGGGGAATATTTAATTGTTGAGCAATTTCTGTTTGACTCAGACCATCGTAGTAGCTCATTTCTAATACCTGACGTTGCTCTTGGGATAGCTGCCCCAAGGCATTGCGAACTTGTTGGGAACGCTCTGTCAAAGAAGCTTGCTCAAAGGGAGTATTATAGGAAGTTTCGGCGGACATAGTTCTAGACCAGCGATCGAAAAATTTGAGGGAAGTGTTGCGAGAGCGAAGTTTGTCAATTGCCCGCGATCGCGTTAAGGTAATCAAAAAGGTACTCAGAGAGCCGCGAGCCGGATTGTAAGTTTGACCGCGCCAAAGCAGCAAAAAAATCTCTTGGGTTAAATCCTCTGCCTCTTGAGAATTGTTCAAGATTTTTAGCGCGAGTCCATAGACGAGTTTACCGTAGCGATCATAAACAGTTCTTAAAGCAGATTTTTGACCCGCTTTTAGAGTTTGATATAGCTCTGCATCCGTCACAGACGATGGAGATAGGGGATTATCGCTAGAGTCGTCAGGATGCATGACTTTTCTGAAGTAAACTTGAACCCATAAGTTTAGAGTTGATTTTAGCCCATAAAGATATTGCTCGAAATCGGAGAGATTTTAATATTTAATACGTTTCCCTGTCCAATTTGGATTTATCAGTAATGGGCGAACCTGGCAATTGTTAACAAAGATTACAACTCCAGATTTGATTAAATCCGTCGCCAAATTTTCTCCGTACTTTAAGCAGACGTTGCAGCAATCTAATTTGCAATCGGATCGAGCTTGCACAACTTAAACTACAATCACAGGAGAAATTAAAAATGGCAAATCTTTTAGGTACCCCGAACAACGATATTCTAGATGGAACTCAGCAAGATGATATCCTTCTGGGAGGACATGGCAATGATAGCCTCAACGGAGGTAATGGCAACGACACTCTCCAAGGCAATGATGGCAATGATACCCTCATTGGAGGACGGGGCAGTGACTTACTAGACGGAGGTAATGGCAATGACAGTCTCCAAGGCGATAGTGGCAATGATACCCTCATCGGAGGACGGGGCAACGATCTACTTGACGGAGGCAACGACAGCGACACTCTGCGAGGCGGCGATGACCGAGATACCCTAATTGGAGGACGGGGCAACGATCTACTCGATGGCGGCAATGGCAATGACAGTCTTCGAGGCGGCGATGACCGAGACACCCTCACCGGAGGACGGGGCAACGATCTACTTGATGGCGGTAATAATAGCGACAATCTCCAAGGCGACGATGGCGATGACACCCTAATTGGAGGACGAGACAGCGATACTCTCAACGGCGGCAATGGCAACGACATCCTCATCGGCGATGGCAGTTCCAGACTCTTTGCGCTCACCGACAAAAACTCTCTGGTTTCCTTCAATCCCGATCGCCCCGACCAAGCAACCAGCATTCAGGTGACTGGCATAAGCGGCAATTTAATCGGCATCGATCTGCGTCCAGCTAACGGTCTGCTCTACGGAGTCACCGATACTAATAATATCTACACCATCAATGTCAATACGGGGGCAGCTACCTTGGTCAGTAGCATCGCTCCGATTCCTTTCAATGCTGGTCAATTCTCTGGTGTCGATTTTAACCCGATTCCCGATCGCCTGCGCTTGGTCGGTAGCAATGACCAGAACCTGCGCGTCAATGTGGACAATGGTCTAGTCGTCGATGTCAACAATAATCCGGCTGATGGGATTCAACCTGATGGCACCTTAGCCTATGCGGCTAATGACCGCAACGCCGGAGTCGATCCCAATATTACCGCCGCCGCTTACACCAATTCCCTTGCTCCTTCTCCTCGCTCTGGGCGCACTACTCTCTATAATATCGACTCCAATTTGGATACTCTGGTGACTCAGGGTAGCCCCAATTTCCTGATGGGCGATCCTAATACGCCTGTCTCTCCCAATACGGGACAATTATTTACCGTTGGTTCTCTGGGGGTTGATTTTGGTGCGACGGCTGGGTTTGATATTTTCTCGCTCGCTAATCCGACTAATCCTAACAATAGCGTGAATTTGGCTTATGCGGTGACAGGTTCGACTTTGTATGCGATTAACCTATCGGCGGGGACGGCGACTAACCTGGGTACGATTGGCAATGGGACTTTCAATTTTATTGGTTTGTCTGCTATTTCGGATCTCTCTGGCGGCAATGATATCATTACTGGCGGTTCAGGTAATGACACTTTAATCGGTGGACGTGGCAGTGACTTACTAGATGGAGGTAATGGCAATGACAGTCTCTTGGGTGGCGATGACCGAGACACTTTAATTGGAGGAAGCGGCGATGACCTGCTCGATGGCGGCAATGGCAACGACAATTTCCAAGGCGGCGATGGCAACGACACCCTAATCGGAGGACGTGACAAAGACCTGCTCGATGGCGGTAATGGCAATGACAGCCTCCAAGGTGGCGACAATCCCGATACTCTAATTGGAGAACGTGGTAACGACATACTCAACGGCGATCGCGAGCGTGATAACCTTGATGGAGGCGATGGTGATGACACCCTAATCGGAGGACGAGACAGCGATACTCTCAACGGCGGCAATGGCAATGACATCCTCATCGGCGATGGCAGTTCCAGACTCTTTGCGCTCACCGACAAAAACTCTCTGGTTTCCTTCAATCCCGATCGCCCCGACCAAGCAACCAGCATTCAGGTGACTGGCATAAGCGGCAATTTAATCGGCATCGATCTGCGTCCAGCTAACGGTCTGCTCTACGGAGTCACCGATACTAATAATATCTACACCATCAATGTCAATACGGGGGCAGCTACCTTGGTCAGTAGCATCGCTCCGATTCCTTTCAATGCTGGTCAATTCTCTGGTGTCGATTTTAACCCGATTCCCGATCGCCTGCGCTTGGTCGGTAGCAATGACCAGAACCTGCGCGTCAATGTGGACAATGGTCTAGTCGTCGATGTCAACAATAATCCGGCTGATGGGATTCAACCTGATGGCACCTTAGCCTATGCGGCTAATGACCGCAACGCCGGAGTCGATCCCAATATTACCGCCGCCGCTTACACCAATTCCCTTGCTCCTTCTCCTCGCTCTGGGCGCACTACTCTCTATAATATCGACTCCAATTTGGATACTCTGGTGACTCAGGGTAGCCCCAATTTCCTGATGGGCGATCCTAATACGCCTGTCTCTCCCAATACGGGACAATTATTTACCGTTGGTTCTCTGGGGGTTGATTTTGGTGCGACGGCTGGGTTTGATATTTTCTCGCTCGCTAATCCGACTAATCCTAACAATAGCGTGAATTTGGCTTATGCGGTGACAGGTTCGACTTTGTATGCGATTAACCTATCGGCGGGGACGGCGACTAACCTGGGTACGATTGGCAATGGGACTTTCAATTTTATTGGTTTGTCTGCTATTTCGGATCTCTCTGGCGGCAATGATATCATTACTGGCGGTTCAGGTAATGACACTTTAATCGGTGGACGTGGCAGTGATACCCTAACTGGCGGTGCTGGGGCTGATAGCTTTAGCTTTGCCTCTCGAAACGAAGGCATTGATACTATCACAGATTTCTCGGTTGCAGATGATACAGTTTTTGTCTCTGCTGCTGGTTTCGGTGGTGGGTTAGTGGCAGGTGCCTCGATTACAATTGACCAGTTTGTCATCGGTGCCTCAGCAGTCGATGCGGCAGATCGATTCATCTACAACAGTGCTAATGGTGCGCTTTCCTTTGACGTAGATGGTGCGGGCGGGGCTGCACAAGTTCAAATAGCGTCGCTATCGACTGGTCTTGCTTTGACCAATAACGACATATTTGTTGCCGCCTAGAAACTCAAGCTAGTCGGTATTAAAGAAACTCAAGATTGGGGCAATCTTCATAGGGTTGTTCCAATCTTCTCGATTGTCTGATAAGCTTTCAGGCATTTAATTTTTACAAGACAGACTGTGTGAAAGATGGTCAGCGTCCTGGCATGAAGGCTATCCATGTGTTTTAGACAACTCCTCGACAACTTCTTAAAGAGCTTTAATAAGAGCCGGAATCGTCACAGTCATTATCTTTCGTTTTAACCAGACTAAACTCAGAATAGCTAATCCCAATAAAGCAGCACTCAAAAAAGGAATTGCCCACATAGTAATACCAACAGCAATTAAGATTTTTGTTAAAGCTTTTTTAAGCATTGCTCTTTTCCCATAGACTCCCTAATTCAAGCTTAAAGTTGATCCAGAGGCTTGTAAATTCGTAAAATTAACTAGGCAAGAATCGTGACAATTTAGCTTACCCAGTATTTTCACGGATAATGGGAAATAAAAATCTATCTAAAGTCTTAATTTTCTCGTTGAATAGAGATGTGCGCTTCCATCTTGGACTCAGGTGGCTTGCCAGTTTCGATCGCTGACTTGACGGGAGTAATCGCGCCAACAATGGGAGAGGCATAGGATGGCACAGCGCTAGCAACTAAAGCCATGTGGCGATCGGCGATCGCTAATCCATGAGTCGGATCGTACCCGCGCCATCCTCCACCTGGCAGGTAAACTTCTACCCAAGCGTGCAAATGTCGTTCGTCTTGGTCAAGATCCCCTTCCTGATAACCACTGACAAACCGCGCCGCTAAACCCATCGCGCGACAAACTTCCATGAACAGTACAGCAAAATCTCGACAGGAACCCCGTTTCGCGTTCCAAGTTAACTCGGCTTGCCAGGCCTGACCCGTCTCGCGGATAATGTGTTCGCAATCTTGATAAATCCGTTCGTTCAAGGTATTGAGAAAAGACAACGTATTTCCTTGAACTTCATCAGTAATTTCCTGGGCTAATTGTACTGCTCCTGGATTGGTGGTAAAACCGTAAGACTTTAAGTAGGGCTGTAGTTGCGTCAATAGAGAACTCGGATAATCAATCGGCAATTTCATCGCCCAAGGCTCTAATAAATAGTTAAAAGGATTTTCTACGTAGGTCTCTACCGTAGATTGAACTTCCAACGACAGTTGCTCTGTGGGTTGAGTAAACCAAAGATTGACAGTGCTATTGCCATCTAGATCGGTTACTTGAGAAATGCCAGTTGGCTGTGGTTCAACAGTCAAGGAAAAATCCCGCAGTTTTTGCCATCCATCACAGCGAGGACGCAAGCGCACAAGATGAGGTTTTAAAAAGACTGAGCGATCGTAGGTGTAGATTGTTTTATGACGGATATGGTAAAGCATTTTCTAGAGAGAAAATTAGATGTTAGCGTAAAGCCTTCTTGAGTTCCACATCAATCAGGAGTTGAGAAAAGCGACCCGAACCAATTGACATTTTCCCCAAAAATTCAGTAGATAGAAAGAAGTATGAAAAATATTCATCCAAAAAACGCATGACCTCGATTGAGCTAGTCGAAATAGAGCAGGCTAAAAAAACGCAAGCTGAAACAGACAGAACTTCTACTATCACTGAATCTTCCGAACAACGAGTAGCAAAAAGGGTTACTTGGAGCTTCTGGACGGTGTTTAGTTCTACCTTCTTAACAATATTTTTGGCTGAGATGGGAGACAAAACCCAATTAGCTACCTTGTTAATGAGCGCAGAGTCTCAATCTCCTTGGATTGTCTTTGCTGGATCTGCCGCCGCCTTAATTGCAACCAGTTTACTAGGCGTTTTTATTGGTTACTGGATTGCTCGACGATTATCTCCTAAAACCCTAAATTTAGCTGTTTCTTTGCTTTTGCTACTGATTACAGGGTTATTATTAGGAGATGTAATCGCTAGTTAGAAAACAATTCTCGATAAATGATAAGTGAAATGGACTGGCAACTATTTGGACTGAGTTTTATTACGGTTTTTTTGGCAGAAATTGGAGATAAAAGTCAATTGGCTGCTATTGCTCTCGGTGGCAGTTCTCAATCTCCTCGTGCTGTCTTTTTTGGCTCTATTACTGCTTTGATTCTCGCTAGTTTTATTGGCGTAATTGCTGGTGGAGGGATCGCGCAGTTTTTGCCAGAGAAAGTGTTAAAAGCGATCGCTGCTATTGGATTTGCTTTCATGGCGCTGAAGCTTTTATGGTCTGATTCTCAAGAATAAAAATCAAGTTACAACCAAGTAGAAACAGAACGTAATTCTTCAGGAATTTGCGTATCGGCTGGGAATTCTAATAAGGTTTCAGAATCTCCCAAGTATCCCGATTGACTAAACGCTAGTAACATTCGAGATAAAGCGATCCACACAGGTCGATCGAATTCCCAATCGCATCCTTTTGCTGAATAGCAAGTGATCGATTTTAAGGCCCAAAAATAACTGTTGCGAACTATTGAACCGCCTTTTTTATAATTAGGAAGGTCTTCATAGTTAATCGCAATAATCTCATCTTTGAGACACACTTTCATTAGGAGTGACCAGTTATCAGTTATCAGTAATTGTAAGCTGCTGTGCAGCTAAATTTGATCTTGTCTTCCCAGACTACTAATGACTAACGATACTGATAACTGATGAGCGATCATTTACTCCTCATCGCTATTGAGGATTTGAGGAACTCGAAAAAAGTCTCCTTCTGGTTCTGGCGCTTCTTTCAAAATGGCTTCTCGATCTAAATAGGGCATCATGTTATCGGGACGAGTGACGTTAGTGATTTCAATTGCCCTAGTTGTTGGCGGAACATTGTTAGTATCTAGCTCGCTCAGTTGTTCAAAATATTCCAAAATGCTACTAAGTTGAGTGGCAAATTGTTGTTCTTCTTCAGGAGTAATTTCTAAGCGAGCCAGATGAGCAATTTTCTGAACTTGTTGGCGATCGAGCATGGGGATTTTGGATTTTATATTTTAGATTTGGGATGGCAAAAATCAAAAGATATAGAGAATATTTACTTTTGATTAACGATCGCTAGAAATAGACATCCATTTCCGAACGTCCGGTCGTTTTTAGCCAGTTTTGTGCTTCGATATAGTTATTGGGAGCAATACGAATGGCCTGTTTCCAATATTCAGCCGCTTTGTCAAACAGTGCTTCAGCTTCTTCGGAGTTGCCTGTTTCTTTGGCTTTTTCTCCCTGATAGTGATAGATGACAGCAATATTGTTTAAAGCTGAAGGCATACGGGGATTGAGTTCGATCGCTTGGTAATAATATTCCAGCGCCTTTTGGTGTTCTCCATTGCTAGCATGAATAAGACCGATATTGTAGAGAATATAGCTGCGATCGTTGGAGTCTTCCTCTAGTTTAAGCGCTTCGTAGTAGTTGTCTAAAGCTTCTGCGTATTCTCCATCTGCTTGAGCAGACATTCCATCGCGGTAGTAGGCGAAGGCTTCTTTAGCTTTTTGGTTGGCCGGCAGAATTTTGAGAATAATATCTGCCATTACTGTAAAGCTTTTGTCGATAAAGTTATCGTTGCGTTGAGTGCGTGGCATGGTTGAGAGCTAATGATGGGTGTCCATAGTTAATCCTAAACTAGAAACTAGCACGCAACCAAGTGCGATCGCGTAAAGTTAAATCGATCTGGTATTGATATAGAGGAGTTGAATGAATAGTCAGATAGGATTTATTGTTAAAGTCTTAATTCTCTCCACTGCATTGTCTGTCCTAATTAAGTATGGGGGTCAGATGTTGGCGATCGCTCCTTCCCAAACTAATGCCTTGTTAGGAATTTTTGTCCCTACTCTACTCATGGCAATAGCCTTGGGATGGCGAGTCAAAAAACAGGCACAATTAACGAGAAAAGCGCCGTAGCTAGTCGATAGGAGATGAAACCTTGAAGTTTGGTCAATGGCTTGGTTTCGTTGCTATAGGAATTTCCCTATACATCATCTGGCAAATTCGGCAGATCTTGCTGTTGCTGTTTGCGGCTATTGTTTTAGCCAATGCCTTAAATATCCTGGTGAAAAGGTTTCAAATGTGGGGGATCAAGCGAGGGTATGCGATTTTACTCTCTGGTTGCCTACTCATAGCTGCTTTAGTGGGATTTTTCTGGTTGATTGTGCCGCCATTTGTCAATGAGTTTCAACAGTTAGTAAGATTAGTACCTCAAGGCATCGAAGAATCTATTGTTTGGATCAAGCAGTTAGCAAGTCGCCTCGATCCCGAACTGATACAAGCTTTGCCCACACTACAGCAGTTAACTCAACAACTGCAACCGTTAGTCAATCAAATAGCCGGACAGGGATTGAGTGTTTTCTACAGTTCTTTAGGGATCCCGTTGAGCTTGCTATTCTTGCTCGTGCTAACGTTTATGTTGTTAGCCGATCCCCATCCTTATCGCCAAGGATTTATTCGTTTGTTTCCTTCCTTTTATCGGCGGCGAGTCGATCAAATTTTAGTTCTTTGCGATCGCGCCTTGCAAGAATGGCTGACTGGCATTGTCTTCAATATGTTCGTCATTGCTATGTTTAGCTTCATGGGGTTGTTGGCGCTGCGAATCCCTTTAGCTCTTTCTCAGGCAACGATCGCAGGTCTTTTTACCTTCATTCCCAATATTGGGCCAGCTTTGAGTGTCGTGCCGCCAATGGCGATCGCGCTTTTAGAAAACCCCTGGAAAGCATTAGCCGTACTGATTTTCTACATCGTCATTCAGCAACTAGACAGTCAGATCCTCACTCGATTCATTATCAAGCATCAAATCTCTCTCTTCCCTGCACTAACTTTACTAGCACAACTGTTTTTTGCCACTTGTTTTGGCTTTTTAGGGCTATTTTTGGCTTTCCCCTTGGTTATCGTAGCTCAGATCTGGCTTGAAGAAGTTTTAATTAAAGATATTTTAGATCGATGGGAAAACGGTGATTGGTGATTGGTGATTGGTGATTGGTGATTGGTAACTGGTGATTGGTGATTGGTGATTGGTGACTGGGAAATTCTTCCCCAGCTTCCCCAGCTCCCCCTGCTCCCTCTGCTCCTCTGCTCCTCTGCTCCCTTGTTCTCCCTCTCCCCCCACACTCCTCACACTCTCCACACTTCCCACCCTCCCCACACTCCCCGTCTCTCTTCTACTTTATCGACAAGCTAATCCGCTTTAGCTTCTCATTGATCTCTAAAACACGCACCTTAACTACCTGTCCCACTTGGACTACTTCTTTAGGATCTTTGACAAAGCGATCGGCTAATTGAGAAATATGTACTAAACCGTCCTGATGAACTCCAATATCAACAAAAGCGCCGAAATTAACCACATTCGTGATAATTCCCTCTAATATCATCCCCACCTTCAGATCGCTGATTTCTTTGACCCCTTCCTGGAAGGTAGCATATTTAAATTCGGCTCTCGGATCTCTGCCAGGTTTTTCTAACTCTCTGATAACATCTTGGAGGGTGGGTAAGCCAACCTTCTCAGTGACAAATTGTTGGAGATTGAGGGATTTGAGTCGCGAACTCGCCTGAGTTATTTGCTCGATAGAAACCCCTATTGAAGCAGCGATCGCCTTGACCACTGAATAACTTTCGGGATGGACTGCTGTATTATCTAAAGGATTATTGCCCTCACGAATCCGCAAAAAGCCAGCAGCCTGTTGAAAGGCTTTAGGCCCTAGCTTGGGGACTTGCAAAAGTTCTTGGCGATCGCGAAATACCCCATTGCGATCGCGGTAGATAACAATATTGTTGGCGATCGTTGGCGTAATCCCAGATACGTAAGTTAGCAGTTCCTTCGAGGCGGTATTGAGATCGACACCGACATAATTGACGCAGCTTTCTACTGTCTCAGCTAATTTCTGTTTCAGAAGTTTTTGCTCAACATCGTGCTGGTACTGTCCGACTCCAATCGACTTTGGTTCAATCTTAACTAACTCGGCTAGCGGATCTTGTAACCGTCTGCCAATACTAATAGCTCCTCGAACAGTTACATCGAGATCGGGAAATTCTGCCCGCGCTACTTCGCTTGCTGAATAAACCGAGGCTCCTGACTCATTGACAATCACTTTAATAGGCTTTTTTTCTACGGTTTTTAAGACTTCTGTGATAAATTCATCAGTTTCCCGCGAAGCTGTACCATTGCCGATCGCGATGAGTTCGATGCGATACTTCTCTAAAAGCTCTTTGATAGTTTTACTAGCTTGCGATCGCTCGGCGGCTCCAAAATGGGGAAAGATGGTTTGAGATTCGAGAAATTGCCCGGTAGCTGAGAGAATGGCGACTTTGCATCCAGTGCGAAATCCGGGATCGATCGCCAGAGTAGGTTTCATTCCCGCCGGAGAAGCGAGTAAGAGATGTCTGAGATTCGCCTCAAAAGTTTTAATCGATTCGAGATCTGCCCATTGTTTGCGATCTGAACGGACTTCCCGAATGAGAGAAGGCTTGAGCAAGCGATTGAAGGCATCCTTGAGTATTCCTCGGTAAAAATCTCTGATAATAGGATTTTTCGTCTGAATTTCCTGCTCTTCTAGATATGCGATCGCTGATGCTTCCTCAAACGCAAGATCTAAGGCGAGAATTCCCTCCGTTTCTCCCCGATATAGCGCCAGTAGATTGTGTGCTGCAATTTGACGGATGCCACTCTGGTAATTTCGATATAGCTCAAACTTGGTACTACCTTCAGGATAATCGGCTTTAATCCGCGAAACAAATACACCCGTTTTTAAAATAAAATCTCGCAAATAAGCACGTAATTGAGCTTTTTCTGAGACTTTTTCCGCCAGGATATCGGCTGCTCCTTTTAGGGCATCTTCTGCTGTCTCTATTCCCTTATCGCTAGAGAGA
>CAYTUO010000088.1:0-12841 GCA_964441015.1 uncultured Pleurocapsa sp. | reverse complement strand
TAGAAGACTTGGCAGTTAAAAATATGTCAAGGCGTTGTAAACCAAAACAGGATGAAGAGGGTAATTATGTAGCTAACGGACAAAGCAGAAAGTCAGGATTGAATAAGAGTATAGCTGATGCTGGTTGGGCGCAATTTATCGACATACTGAGCTTCAAGGCTGCAAGTGCTGGGGGTAAAGTTGTCAAAGTTAATCCCAAAAATACCAGTCAAGTTTGCTCAAATTGCCTCAACGTTGTCCCGAAAACATTGAAAGAGCGTTGGCACGATTGTAACCAATGCAATCTGTCAATAGATCGGGATACAAATAGCGCAATTCTTATCAAGAAAGTGGGGCTGGGTGTCTCCCTCACTAGAAAACGCTCTAGGATAAAACCAAGAGAAGCCCACGCCGTCGCGTAGCGCGGCGTTGGGAGTACATCACGTAGTTCTTAAAACAGGAGCCGGAATTTTTGCTTTTCGACTCCTGTATCTCTTTACTTCAGTGCTTCAGCAAATTAATGGCGAACTTCTGTCCAAAACCTCGGAAAATCGCTAAATGAATCCAAAGCATTCCCAAAGGTTCGAGCAATCGAGCGCCCTTTAACTCTCCAACATCAACGACCTCAAAGCCGATATCTTCTGCTAAAGAGGTGACAACTTTTTTCGCCTCTTCATCGTCTCCACAAATAAAAGCAGTTGCCTGGATAGAACCAAAAGTTAAATTCTCAAACTGACTAGCACCAATATTGTTAAACGCCTTGACCACCTTCGCACCCGTTGCCCATTTAGCGATTTCTTCTGCCGCAGAAGTATGGTGTCCAATTAGCAATCCCTGCGCTAGTCCTGTGGGAGTCATTTCGATGGGATTAACGCAGTCGATGAGGATTTTACCGGCTAAATTGCCTGCTTGTGTAATGGCTTCCTGCGTTGCTGTCCAAGGCGTAGCCAAGATGATAACTTCTCCAAAGCTAGCAGCAGCTTCAATACTATCGGCTTGAGCTTCTCCTGGGATCGTCGTCAGTAAAGATTGCACTTTTTCATTTTGAGAATTGCGAACACCAAAACAAATCGAGTGACCTTTGCTGGCTAAAATCCGTCCTAATGTCCCGCCAACACTACCAGCACCAATAATTCCGATTCTCATAAGTTACCTCTCTCCTTCCTTCTCAAAAACCTACTTCGTTAGCTATGTTGTTATAATTACGACTTCAGTTACCCAGACAAAAACAGCGCCAAAAAGTTCTTACAGAACAATTTAATTGCCAGATCTTGCTAATTTTTTCTTTTAAAGCGTAACAATTTTGAGTAATGAGTGCAGCAGACAAGGAATTTGAATATCTTTCCCTTCGAGTTAAGCCTCTCCTAGAAACTCTATACGATAAAAAAGCGGCAGCACATCTTGCAGAACAATTATATTTTCTTCTCAAAGAGCATTTTGCCGATCGCGTCGATGAAAATTTAAATAAATGGACGGAAAATAACGTTCAATTGATTACTTACGGAGATAGTATCCTCAAGGAAGGAGAAAAACCCTTAATAACGCTCGATCGCTTCTTGGATAAGCATTTGCGAGATACGCTGACAGGCGTTCATATTCTCCCTTTCTTTCCCTATAGTTCTGACGATGGATTTGCGGTTATTGACTATCTCAAAGTCGAGCCAAAATTAGGCGATTGGGAAGATATTCGACGAATTGCTGGAAAATTTAATTTAATGGTCGATCTCGTCATCAATCATACTTCCAGCCAACACGCTTGGTTTGAAGAATTTAAGCAAGGCATTAAGCCAGGATGCGATTATTTTATCGAAGTCGATCCTGCTACCAATTTATCTGAAGTCGTTCGTCCTCGCAGTACGCCACTGCTCGCTCAAGTCAGCACGGTGAATGGAGAAAAATCTGTCTGGGCAACCTTTAGTGAAGACCAAATTGATGTCAATTTTGCCAACCCAGATCTTTTGCTAGAGTTCGTCAAAATTATTCTTTTTTATATTCAGGAAGGAGCCAAATATATTCGACTCGATGCAGTAGGATTTCTTTGGAAAAAAATCGGCACTCCCTGCATTCATTTACCCGAAACTCATACGGTTATTAGACTGCTGCGGGAAATTGTGCAAATGCTCAATCCTATCGTGGCTTTAATAACAGAAACTAACGTCCCAAATCGAGAAAATTTGAGCTATTTTGGCAATCGAAACGAGGCGCACATGATTTATAATTTCAGCCTTCCTCCCCTCATTTTGAATGCTTTATTACAGGGAAGATCCGATCATTTAAAAACTTGGATGATGAGTATGCCTCCCGCTCCCATCGGGTGTTCCTATCTCAATTTTACTGCTTCTCATGATGGGATTGGTTTGCGCCCTACTGAAGGCCTATTATATGAAGACGAGTATCAAACTCTTCTACAAAAAATGCAGGAGTTCGGGGGAAAAATTAGCCTGAGAAAGAAACCAGATGGCACGGAAGTTCCTTATGAAGTTAATATTTCTTTTTTCGATGCGATGAAGGGAACTGCTAAAGGAGTCGATAAATGGCAAATCCAGCGCTTTCTTTGCTCTCAAACAATTATGATGGCTCTAGAAGGAATTCCCGCTTTTTATATTCACAGTTTATTGGCAACGCCTAACGATCTTGAAGGAGTCGAAAAAACAGGAAGAAATCGCTCTATTAATCGTCACAAATGGAATTATGAAGCCTTAGAAAAGCGATTAAATAATCCGAAATCTCCCCAGTCAATTGTTTTAAAAGAACTTTCTCGACGCATCAAAATTCGTCGCCAACAAACCGCTTTTCATCCTAATGCGACCCAATATACGTTACACCCGCTCAATAAAGCGATGTTTGTTTTTTGGAGACAGAGTATTTATCGGGATCAAAGTATTTTCTGTATTAATAATTTGAGCGATCGCATTCAAAAACTTCGTCTCTCTGACTTGAATTTGATTATTACCGACCCTTGGTGCGATTTACTAAGCGGACAAATTATCCATGATATTTACGACAAATTCACCCTCAAGCCCTATCAATGCGCTTGGATTACTAATAAATTCTAAAGTCTGTTAGCAGTTGTGCTTTAGTAATTAAAGTGCAACTACCAACCTACGCTCATGCCGATTCCTGAGTGGGAAGAGAGGACGGATGCATCAGTAACTCTGAAGTAGAACGCTTCTCTACCATCTCTCGCGTAATCAGACAGCGTTGGACATCTTTGCGAGATGGCAACTCATACATTACATCCAGCATTAATTCCTCAACAATTCCTCGCAAAGCTCTCGCCCCAGTTTTACGTCTGTAGGCTTCCTGTGCGATCGCTCGAACCGCATCAGGTCTAAACTCTAGCTGAACGTTGTCCATCTTCAAGAGCTTTTGATACTGCTTAACGAGAGCGTTTCGCGGTTGAGTCAAAATTGCGACTAGGGTTTCTTCATCGAGGGGATCTAAAGAGGCCATGACTGGAATTCGACCGACAAATTCAGGAATCATGCCAAATTTGACGAGATCGTCTGGTTCTAGTTGCCTCAACATATCGGCTGTCCGCTTTTCTTTAGATGCAACTTCTCCTTGTTGGCGCACGAAGCCCATCGACTTCTTGCCCATTCGTTGCTCGACGAGCTTATCTAGCCCGACAAAGGCCCCCCCGCAGATAAAGAGAATGTTACTCGTATCGATTTGAATGCAGTCTTGGTAGGGATGTTTGCGACCTCCTTGAGGCGGTACGTTGGCGGTTGTTCCCTCTAGCATTTTCAGAAGGGCTTGTTGAACGCCTTCTCCAGAGACATCGCGAGTAATCGAGGGATTTTCACTTTTGCGAGCAATTTTGTCAATTTCATCGATGTAAATGATTCCCCGTTGCGCTTCTTCTACATCTAAGTCCGCTACTTGCAGCAAGCGCAACAGGATATTTTCCACATCTTCCCCAACATATCCCGCTTCGGTAAGGGTAGTGGCATCGGCGACTGCAAAGGGCACTTCGAGAATTTTGGCTAAGGTTTGCGCTAATAGCGTTTTTCCCGAACCCGTCGGCCCGATCAGGAGAATATTCGACTTTTGTAGCTCTACCGTATCGTCTATTACGCCGCTTTTTCTCGCTTGGACGAGGCTAAGGCGCTTATAGTGGTTGTAAACGGCTACAGAGAGAACTTTTTTTGCCTCATCCTGACCGATGACGTATTCGTCTAAATACTTTTTGATTTCCCTTGGTTTGGGAATCTGATTGAAGGAGAGACGCTCTCGGTTAGCACGACGTTTGCTAGGATTCTCCTCTGCTCGCTGAACTGGCGAGGAAATGGGACTTGGAGGGTCTATCAGTTCCTCATCGAGAATTTCGTTACATAACTCAACGCATTCGTCGCAAATATAGACTCCCGGTCCAGCAATTAATTTGCGTACTTGCTCCTGGGATTTTCCGCAGAACGAACATTTCAAGTGGGAGTCGTATTTAGACATATTCATGTTAGTGAAGTAACGGGAATGGTTGGGTCACAAAGGGTTGGGCGAGAGATGACGCGATCGAGCAGACCGTACTCTTGGGCATCTAGAGCGGACATATAGAAGTCACGCTCGGTATCGGCTGCAATTTTCTCGAATGGCTGACCTGTATGGCTTGCTAGTAGATCGTTCAGCCGTTGTTTCATATAAAGGATTTCTTTGGCTTGAATTTCGATTTCTACCGCTTGTCCTTGGGCACCCCCGATGGGCTGATGGATCATTATTCGGGAACTGGGTAAAGCCATGCGCTTTCCTTTAGCACCGCCCGATAGCAGGAATGCTCCCATACTAGCAGCTATTCCAAAACAGATGGTAACGATATCTGGACGAACCTGCTGCATGGCATCATAAATGGCAAATCCTGCATAGACTGACCCCCCAGGAGAGTTGATGTATAGCTGGATGTCCTTCTCTGGGTCTTCGGCATCTAGATACAGCAATTGCGCCACTATCGAATCCGCAACCTTATCGTCAATTGGGGTTCCCAGAAAAACGATCCGCTCTCGCAGCAACCGCGAGTAGATATCAAAGGCCCTTTCTCCCAAACCAGACTGCTCTACCACCATAGGAATGACATTCTGGCTATGGGAATAGATGTTCGAGGCACGATAACTAGTAAACGAGTTTAGGCGCGATCGCGATTTAATCATAGCGCTAGACAATAAAAGCCGAAATTGTAACTTGACTTGGCTGACTTGGTTTTTCTAGGCTTTTGTCCCAGAAAACCCAACAGACCTCTTTACCTTCTGTCAACATTATGCCTTAACTGTTCGATGATTGGGTACTTGTTCCGTTATCAGTGACCAGTTACCCGTTATCAGTTATCAGTTATCAGTGACCAGTTATCAGTTACCCGTCTTGATGAATAACTGAATAACTGACTTAAATCTTTATTCTTCTTCTGTCTGGCTTAAAGTTTCTTCTGTGTCCTCTTCTTGAGATTCTGCTTCTTCGAGCGATCCTTTGGGTACTAATTCTACAGTGGTTTTTTCTTGGAGCCAATTGAGGGTTTTTTCTGACAGCAGATCTTCTTGAACCATATCACGCAAGCGCTCTAGATCGAGATCGCGATCGCCAAATTTCTCCACGAGTTCTTTAACCTTCGCTTCTACCGCTTCGGCTTCTGGTTGAAGGGATTGAGCTTTGGCAATTTCTTGGAGAATTAGGCTTTGTTTGAGGCGTTGCATCGCTTCTGGACGAGCATTTTCCCGCATTTTCGGAATGCTTTGCGAGTTAAACAGTTGCTTGATATCCATTCCATATTGCTGCATCTGCGCGGCTGTTTGAGTCAGAATCAGATCGACTTCTTTCTCAATCAGGGTCTGGGGGAGATCGACTCTAGCGTTTTTGACGAGTTCAGCCAGGATTGCAGCATGAATGCTGTTTTTGGTCTCGTTAGCAGCATTTTCTTGAAATTGTTGGGTCAAAGATTCTTTTAACTCTTCTAGCGTCTCGAATTCGCTTACTTCTTGGGCAAAGTCGTCATCCAACTCTGGCAACTCTTTTTCTTTGAGTTCTTTGAGGGTGACGTGAAAAATGACGGGTTTTCCTGCTAAATCTTCTCGTGAATAATCATCTGGAAAAGTGACGGAGATCTCTTTAGTCTCCTCCGGTTTCATGCCGACGATGCCTTCTAGCATTCCCTCAACAAAGCGCCCTTCTTCCATTTCGACCTTAAAATCCGTTCCTTGAACGCCGGAAATGGGGTCGCCGGCTTCTCCCGACTCAGTAACCCATCGCCCCTGATAATCGATAATCGCCACATCTCCCATTTGTGCCCCACGCTCTTCGACAGGGACTAAAGTCGCTTGCCCGACGCGCCGCTTTTCTATCCAATCGTCAACTTGTTTGGCCTCGTAAACAGTTTCCTCAGCTTTGACGGTCAGACCTTCGTGTTCTCCTAGTTCTACTGCTGGAGGAATGTCAACGGAAGCCGAGAAAGTTAGGGGTTCTCCAGGTTGGTATTTTTGAATGAGTTCTTCAAAATTGGAGAGTAACTTGTAATTTCCCAGAGACTCGATGGACTCTTGCTTGAGCGCTTCTTGTAATCCTGTTTGGATCATTTCTTCTAGCGCGGCTGCTTTGATGCGTTGCGTGCCGATTCTTTGGAAAAGGACTTGGCGAGGGACTTTCCCCTTGCGGAACCCAGGAATGTTCGTGGAGCGAGCAAGGTTCTGTACGACTTTTTCGTAGGTATTTTTCGAGATTTCTGCTGAAATTTCAATTTCTAAGCCAATTTGACTAGCAGGAAGCTTCTCCTGGGTTACTTTCATCGACGTTCCTATCTTAGACAACTACAACTTTTCAATTAAACTTGAGAGATGAACGGGCGGGGAGCGAATTAACGACTCAATTAAAGACCGCTCGTGATATCCTAGTGAGGCAACTATCCAGTTAACAAGGCAGGTTCGCTGTTAGCGATCGCTCAGGCCTTGGAATTGGTTGTGTCGCTCTAGTTCACCTATTCGATAATAGTACATTCAAAGACGCTCAAGAGTGGCTAAGTTTCAGTTTTCGATAAGATTGGGATAACTTATTAGCTAGAAGACAAAAGCTTTGAGGCAAAATCAAAACAGGCATTCCCAAAAACTTGAGCCGACTTTGAGATCCCCAGAAAACTTAATGAAAATTAACTATAGTTATTGACCCTAGTTTTTATAGAAAAGTATTAATGTCAAGCAAGCGGAGGAAAAAAATTTGTCTGAAAAAGTCAATGTTGCCATTCTGGGCGCAACGGGAGCCGTTGGAACCGAATTACTCGAACTCTTAGAAAGTCGTCAGTTTCCGGTGGCGAACCTGAAACTTCTCGCCTCGGCGCGATCGGCGGGAACAACGCTACCATTTAAAGGAGAAAATCTCCCTGTCGAAGCTGTTAGCGAAGATTCTTTCCAGGGAATAGATCTGGTTTTAGCCTCTGCTGGGGGTTCCACTTCTAAAGCTTGGGCAAAAACCATTGTGGAATCGGGAGCCGTTATGATCGATAATTCCAGTGCTTTTCGCATGGATTCCCAAGTGCCCCTGATCGTCCCAGAAATTAACCCAGAAGCCGCCGCTCGCCATCAAGGGATCGTTGCCAATCCCAACTGTACGACAATTTTAATGGGAATGGCAGTCTTCCCGCTCCATCAAGTCCAACCCATCAAACGCCTCGTCGTCTCTACCTATCAATCGGCTAGCGGTGCGGGCGCAAGGGCGATGGAGGAGTTAAAAACTCAAGCAAAAGCCATTTTAGAGAACCAAACTCCTCCCACAGAAGCATTTCCCTATCCCTTGGCGTTTAATTTATTCCCTCACAATTCCTCCCTTAACGACCAAGGATACTGTGAGGAAGAAATGAAGATGATTCTGGAAACTCGCAAGATTTTTAACGCTCCAGAATTGCAAATTACTGCAACCTGCGTGCGGGTTCCCGTACTTCGCGCTCACTCGGAAGCCGTTAACCTAGAGTTTAATGCTCCATTTTCAGCAAAGCAAGCTAGAGAAATTTTAACCTCAGCACCAGGTGTAAAACTACTTGAAGATTGGCAAGCCAATTATTTCCCCATGCCAATTGACGCTACCGGTAAAGATGAGGTGTTAGTGGGTCGAATTCGTCAGGATTTGTCTCACCCGTGTGGGTTAGAATTGTGGCTCTGTGGCGATCAAATTCGCAAGGGGGCTGCTCTGAATGCGGTGCAGATTGCTGAATTGTTGGTTGCTGAAAATCTTTTGAAACCGTCAGCTTCAGCAGTTTCCGTTTAGTATCATTAATCCAAAATCCTTTCATCGAATGAGCGATCGCAGCTTTGGACGAGTAATCACCGCAATGGTGACTCCTTTTGATGGCGAAGGCCATGTCAATTATGAGATTGTCGAAAAATTAGCCGATTATTTAGTGACTCATGGAAGTGACGGACTGGTCGTTTGCGGGACGACGGGAGAATCTCCAACCCTGAGTTGGGAGGAAGAATACCAGCTATTTCAGGTGGTCAAAAAGGCAGTCGCAGGAAGGGCAAAAATCATTGCTGGGACGGGATCGAACTCGACTAAAGAGGCGATCGAAGCAACCAAAAAGGCGGCTGAGTTGGGATTAGATGGCTCGTTACAGGTGGTGCCCTACTACAACAAACCGCCGCAGGAAGGACTATACGAGCATTTCCGCGCGATCGCGCTTGCTTGTCCCAATCTGCCTATTATGCTATATAATATCCCAGGTCGCACGGGGCAAAATCTGTTACCAGAAACGATCGCTAAACTGGCAGAAATAGAAAATATTATTTCTATCAAAGAAGCTAGCGGAAATTTGGAACAAGCTTGTCAGATTCGTCGTCTTACGCCACCGTCATTTTCTATTTATGCTGGCGATGATTTTCTCACGCTTCCTCTACTGACTGTCGGAGGTGTTGGGGTAGTTAGCGTTGCTAGTCATTTGGTCGGCGAACAACTGCAAGAGATGATTCAAGCTTTTGAAACAGGTAAGACCACGGTGGCGAAAGAAATTAATATTAATCTCTTTCCTTTATTTAAAGTTCTTTTCTGTACGACTAATCCCATCCCGATCAAAGCCGCGTTAAACTTAAGGGGCTGGAATGTTGGAGGACTTCGCCTGCCGCTATGCGAAATACCACCCAATCTAAAACAAAATTTAGAAACTGTTTTAAAAGAGTTATCGTTGATTTAAGTAGGTGAATTTATATAGGACAGAGACACAGAGGCCCAGAAAAAAATAGAGAGCAAATAAGAAATTTAATTTTTTTTAGGTACAGTTAGTGAGAATTGTTGCTTATTAAACTCGATAAAAATTTTTTCTTGATTAAAAGAAGCTAAAATCAAGCTATAGCTTTAAGAAATTTATTGACTGAAACTCTCGATTAATGAGAGTGTATTTAATATCATCTAGTTTTAGTTTTATTTTCAAAAACAACGCTCAATATTTTTGCTAATAAAAATATCCTTTGCTAAATCTCAATCAAATTACTCATTAAGGAGGCAAATGAATCAAAACGGAACAAAACCTAGTCTTAAAATTATTCCCCTCGGCGGACTGCATGAAATTGGCAAGAATACCTGTATATTTGAGTACGAAGATGAAATTGTGCTGTTAGATGCAGGAATTGCTTTTCCGACAGAGGATATGCACGGGGTCAATATCGTTCTGCCCGACATGACTTATCTGCGGGAAAATCGCCACAAAATTAAAGGGATGATTGCTACTCACGGGCACGAAGATCACATTGGTGGAATTGCCTATCATCTTAAACAATTTGAGATTCCGATTATTTATGGCCCTCGTTTAGCGATCGCGCTGTTGCAAGATAAATTAGAAGAAGCTGGATTAGCTAATCGCACTAAAATGAAAAGTGTTGCTCCTCGCGAAATAGTGCGAATTGGCAAATCGTTTCTGATAGAATTTATCCGCAATACTCACTCAATTGCTGACAGTTTTAGCGTCGCTATTCATACGCCGATTGGGGTCATTATTCACACCGGAGATTTTAAATTCGATTACACCCCGGTCGATGGAGAATTTTTCGACCTGCAAAAATTAGCCGAACACGGAGAAAAAGGGGTATTGTGTCTGTTGAGCGATTCGACTAACGCTGAAGTGCCAGGAAATACGCCCTCAGAACAATCTGTCTATCCCAATCTCGATCGCGTCTTTGCCCAAGCACCCGGACGGTTGATGATTACAACTTTTGCCTCCTCCGTCCATCGCATCAACATCATTCTCCAGTTGGCGCAAAAGCACAATCGAAAAGTAGCAGTCGTCGGGCGATCGATGCTCAACGTGATTGCTCATGCTCGCAATCTAGGCTATATCAAGTGTCCTGACGATCTCTTTGAACCGCTAAAAGCCATTCGCAATTTACCCGACGAAAAAATCCTGATTCTGACTACGGGTTCTCAGGGAGAACCTTTAGCAGCGATGACGCGCATCTCTAAGGACGAACATCCCCAGATTAAAATCCGTCAGGGAGATACAGTGGTCTTCTCTGCCAATCCCATTCCTGGCAATACCATTGCAGTAGTCAATGCGATCGACCGATTGATGATGCAGGGGGCAAACGTCATCTATGGACGCGACAAAGGCATTCACGTATCAGGTCACGGCGCACAAGAAGATCAAAAATTAATGCTGGCCCTAACCAAACCTAAGTTCTTCATGCCAGTCCACGGAGAGCATCGAATGCTGCTCAAACACGCTCAGATGGCGCAAAAAATGGGCATTCCGGCCGAAAATACCGTGATTGTCAAAAATGGAGATATCGTCGAGTTATCTAGCGATCGCATCGCCATTGTGGGTCAAGTGCCTTCCGGTTTGCAACTGGTTGATCGCTCTGGCGTAGTCCACGAAAATATCATGCAAGAGAGACAGCAGTTGGCGGAAGATGGTGTGGTTACAGTTGCCGCAGCTATCGATTGGGACGGTAAGCTTATGGTACAGCCAGAAGTCCATCTGCGGGGAGTAGTAACGACAGTCGAGCGATCGCTCTTGCAGCAATTAATTGTCAAAACCATTGAAAGAATTTTAAGCGAGCGTTGGAGAGAATTCAGCCAAAGCAACAATGGGGATTCTATTGAAGTCGATTGGGCAGGGTTGCGAGAGGAAATTGAAAGTAATTTGCAACGACTTGTGCGACGTGAACTACAGAGCAGTCCTTTGGTCGTCTTCTTACTGCAAACGCCAGAACCTACGCCTACAAGAACCTATCGTCGTCGGCGCTCAACTGCGCCATTAGCTTCATAGGGTTAAGTGATTGGGAATGGATGGTTTGGGGAGTGTGGGGGGACAGTTACCAGTTACCAGTTATCAGTTACCAGTTACCAGTTATCAGTTACCAGTTACCAGTTATCAGTGATTGGATTTTGGATGAAAGGATTTTGGATTAGTTCTTCCTTGTCCCCCTTATCCCCCCACACTTCCCACACTCCCCACACTCCCAGTCACCTTCTCACCTTCTCACCTTCTCACCAATTACCAAGGACTAAAAACTAGCGAGCGGGACGCTCGCACTCCTACTGAACTACTGAACTACTGACACTAATAACTGATATGATGACATCTTCAGAATCGAACCCAAACGGTCAATCCTCCTTGACAATCCGAGAAATCCAAGAAATTGCCATCACCATTGCTGCCAAAAATCTCAACCCAGCGATGTTGAACGAAGATTTTCTCAAATTTAGCGGCATTGTTCCTAGCGACTGGGAATTGGGCAAGCAACCCGTCCTGACTCCCAACTTCGCTCAGGTTAGCTTTCAAAATGGCGTGAGTGTTGTTTCTCAACCCCGTACTATTACTTTCGCAGAAGCAATGGACGCGCAAGCTACCCAGGAACCTAGAGTGCCGCAGATCGCTCGTCAGTACGTGGATAAACTTCCGAACGCCGAGTACCAAAGCGTCAGCATTGGCACAAAAAGCATCGTGCCATTTTCTGGCGGTCAAGATGCAGCGAGAAAATATATTACTGACATTCTTCTGGCTCCTGGCTCTTGGCAAGAGTTTGGCAAAGCTCCCGTGCAAGCTAGTATTAACTTGTCATATCAGTTAGAACGGTGTCAATTAAATTTGGGGATTAACGAAGCAAGGCTACAGATAGGCGAACAAGCATCAATTCCTGCTATCTTATTTGCCGGTAGCTTTAACTGCGCGATCGCAGGCAATAACCAAGCTGAACGACTCCAGCAATTAACCCAAAATATCGACGATTGGCGATCGGATTTAAATACTTTCAGAGAACTCGTTCACAAACAGTTTTTACAACAAGCTAGTCAGCGATTGTTGGGACAATTAGATCAAGAGAGTCTATTTCCGTCTTGATGAGTCATTAGTCCTTGGGAAAAGGGAGCAGGCGTTTTTTGATCTGTTTGCGACGAGGCTTTTTAACTCTCTTGGCATCTGTGATTAAAGGAATGCCTTTGCCTATGGGCAGCTTTATTCCTGATTTTTCCCCTGCTCCTGGATGAATCTTAAAAACATACCCCTGAAAGCCCCTCTCAAACTATGACCTCTCTGACTCCCGAACAGTACAAACAGAAAATGCAGCGACGCAAGGAAATTCAGGAACAGCGTCTATCCGAGCGATCGCAAGAAAAAGGGTTAATTATCGTTCACACTGGCAATGGAAAAGGTAAAACCACGGCTGCTTTAGGAATGGTTCTGCGTTCTCTCGGACATGGGTTTAAAGTCGCGATCGTTCAATTTATCAAGGGTGCTTGGGAACCAGCAGAAAAAGCAGTCTTGAGTCGTTGGGAAGGTCAACTCGAATTTTACGCAATGGGAGAAGGCTTTACCTGGGAAACACAAGATCGAGAACGAGATATCCAAAATGCAGAAGCAGCTTGGGAAAAAGGGCTAGAATTTATTGGCAATCCCGATTACAAGCTCGTT